>DATMUN010000291.1:0-2341 GCA_035563895.1 Occallatibacter sp.
GCTGATCGATGCGCGGGATCGCGCGGGCGCGATTGAGCAGTTCGAGGCGGAGATTGCCGAGCAGCCGAAGAGTGCGCTGCCGCGGCTGCGTATTGCCGCAGCGGACTACAAGGTGGACTCAGTTGCAGGGCTGAAGTATGCCGAGGAAGCGGTGCAATTGGACCCGAATGAGCCGCTGGGGCATTATTTGCTGGGGCTGCTGCTGTTGGATACAGGCGCGTACGAGCGTGCGGTGCCGGAGCTGGAAGCGGCGCGGAAGGCATTTCCGCAGGAGGCGAAGATCGAGCTCTCGCTGGCGACTGCTTATGCGCACGTGGGCCGTACTGCGGATGCGGCGCGGGCGCGCGCGGAGTTTGCGCGGAAGAAACAGAACTCGGCGCGGCAGGACGAAGGGGCGGCGGGCGAGTCGTTGAACGGGATGTTGCAGGGGACGGATGGAGCGGAGGCTGCTCCGAAGAATTGAGGCGCTGCTGTGGATGGTGGGCGTGGAGTGTTGCGAGCGGGGTTGGGAGTTGCGGTCGCGCTAATGTGCGCGGCTCCGGCGATTGCGTCGAATCTGGTGACGGGGAATGGGTACGGGTTTGGCGTCGTGGACCCGGTGCGGGCGGTGGTGACACGGTTCTACACGCATCCCTACAGCTTTATGCGGCCTGACCCGGCGAATGCGTTGGGCGAGGGCGTTCCTACGCCGGAGCTAATCAAGAGCCTGCGCTGGGGCGCGGCCGATGGCGGCGCGGCAACCGCGGAGTACGAGAGCGATTCGCAGATCATTCACCTGCACGGTGGTGCGGGCGATGGCTTTGTGTATATGCCGTTTTCTCTGCGGATGCCTGCGCTGATTGTGGAATGGGAGACGGTGGCGCGAACGTATGCGGGGCAGGGATGGCAGGTGGAGTGGAGCCATCGGGTGCTGTCGCGGCGTTTGCTCACGCGCGTGGGCGTGGGTGTGGTGGAACTGCGCTTTGAGGGCGTCGACGAGTCTGTGCTGCTGATTCCGATTGGCCAGCGAGGAAGTTGTGCTGCAAAGACAGCGCAGCCTCTGTGCGGAAATCGTGCGTGGGCGCTGGTGGCGGTGGAGCGAACCGAAGAGCTGGGCGCGGCGGTGCGGGCCTTTCGCGCATGGCGGGGAAATGCTGGCGCTGCGGAGCTGCGGCAGCGCGAGATGCGTGAGCTGGAGAGCTGGCGCGTGCGTCCTCAAGTGCATTTTGCGAGTGAGCGGGAGAGGCACCTGTGGCGGCAGAGCGAGGTGATGCTGCGGATTGCACAGTGTCGCGAGGAGAATCGGCAGGGACGCTACGGGAACGGGCTGATTGTGGCGAGCCTGCCGGATGGTGCGTGGTTTACGCCGTGGGTGCGCGATATGTCGTACGCAGCTGTAGCGCTGGCGCGGATGGGGCACAGGGCGGAGGCGCGCGCGGCGATGCTGGCGTACTTTAACGCGCGGCCTACGGGGAAGATGCGCGCGGAGACCAATGGCGCGGACTACCAGATATCGGTGGTGCGGTACTTCGGCGATGGAGCGGAGGAGCCGTTCTTTACGGAAGAGGGCGCGACCAATATCGAGTTCGACGACTGGGGCGAGGTGCTGTGGGCGCTGGGCGAGTATCTGAAGCAGTATGACGATGCGGAACTGCTGCGGACGGAGACGCACCGGGGCAGCGTGTACGCGAGTGCGCGCGACTTCATCGTGAAGCCGCTGACAGCCAATCTTGAAGCGCACGGTGGCGGAGAGATTGTGAAGGCGGATACGTCGATATGGGAGGAGCATCAGAAGGA
This sequence comes from Occallatibacter sp., assembly GCA_035563895.1. Taxonomy (GTDB): domain Bacteria; phylum Acidobacteriota; class Terriglobia; order Terriglobales; family Acidobacteriaceae; genus Telmatobacter. The sequence goes on from DATMUN010000291.1 coordinate 1,777, forward strand.
CCAGAAGCATTTTGCGTTTTCGACGGCAGCGGCGATTGTGGGGTTGCGCAGCTTTGCGGAGACGGCCCGGCGCGCGGGCGACGAGGCCGGGCGCGAAGAGGCACTGCGGCACGAGGCGCTGCTGGAGAGGGGATTTGCTGCGGCGTTTATCCGCGGAGGCAAGCTGCACGGGACGCTGGAAGAGGGCGTGAAGAACGATGTCGACGGCGCGCTGCTGGCGATCATCAACCTGGGCGTGGTGAAGGATCGCGCAGTGATCGATGATGTGCTGGAGCGTATGGAGCTGCTGAAGGTGGCCTCGGGCGGCTATCGGCGCGTGCGGGGAACGTATACCGATCCGGCGGTCTTTGAGTACTGGTACGAGCAGGAAGAGTTTGTGTTTGTCGACTTCAGTGTTGCGGAGTTGCAGTGGCGGCTGGGGCAGAAGGATGCGGCGAACGCCAAGATCCATCGTATTGTCGACAAGGCCGCGGCAGACCACAATATTCTTCCGGAGATGTATGTGGCGGTGCCGTGCAAGCTGTTTCCCGGGAACGTTGGCGATCCGACGGGCGCGCTGCCGATG
>DATMUN010000292.1:0-4915 GCA_035563895.1 Occallatibacter sp.
AAGATTCGCGCCTAGCATCCAGAACGAAGGCCAGAGTCCAGCGGCCACAGGTAAGCGCATCCGAGCTTCAATGCGGCCGTACTCAAAGTTCTTGATACCACGCGTGGTCATGCGCGCCGAGGTCCACATGCCGTTCGCGGTCTTCTCCGCACGCAACACCAGATGGCCGGAGCCGTCTTCAAATGCATTGGGCCGGCGCAGATCGCACTCGCGCGGCCGCCCCTCGGCAGGCGTACAGTAGATCAGCTTCCGGCTGCCCATGGTGCCCGGATTGCCCACCTCATAAGTCCACTTCGTGCTGTCGGGAAGCTGCTGCGCAGGGCCGTTGAACTCGTCGCTCCACACGGGATCGCCCCAGCGAAATGCCTCGGTTGCAGAAGCCTGGGGCTGACCGGCGTGCCTGCCCAGCAAAAATCCACCGCCAAAGATCACTGCGGCCACAAGAACTGCGGCGGCAAGCTTCCACGATGCACGCACCGCATGCGCAATGCGATGTTGACTGCTGGGCGTCGAGGATTTCGCATCTTCGGCATTTCCTGCATCGGCTGCTTGCGAGCCGGGCTGCGGCTTCTCCGCTTCGCCAGCGCCTGCACGCTGCGCAGAGACGCCATGAACAAACTCCGGGACATAGTGCCCCAGCGGAAGAACGATCTGAACGGGATGATCGGGGCCTTCCTGCTCGTAGATCTCGCGCAGCTTCTTGCGCAGTGTCCGCGCCGTTACGCGCACAATCGGGTCGGCATGCGAGTCAAAAGTAGCCTGCTTGCGGCCCAGCGCCTCAACGGCAATCGACTGCTCGCGGATATCGCGAACCTCGCCGTCAAAGTACTTGTTGCAGATGAAGGAGAGAAAGCGGACCAGGTTTGCCGAGCGGCTGATCTCTGGATGATTGACGAGCCGTTCGAACTCGCGGCGCTCTGCTGCAAGCGCGCCATGCGGCGAGGAGCTGCGTGCTTGATCAGATGTCATGAAAGCAGCGGGCTTGCCCAAACCGCCATCCGACGCATCAGGACGCATGCTCGTCTACCGCTCCAACCTGCAAATCAAGTTTTGCTTGGATTGATGCCCCGCGCGGATGCGCTGCGCTTACCATCGCCTCGTAACGGGTCTATGTGCGCATCATAGCATTCGCGGGCAAAGGCGCGCACAAGGGCGGCGCGTACTCTGCATGTTCGCGTCAGCAGCCCGCGCCGCACATGTTCCGGTGTCTCAACTTTGCCAGCAATCTGGGCTAGCGGTGCTGGCTCCCTCCGCTGCCAGGCTGCGCGTCCCCGCCACGCTCCACCGTGTCTACAAACCGGTACACGCGCACGTAGTCCACGAGCATAGTTGCAGGAAAGTTCGTGGTTGGGTCAGGAGCACCGGGCCAACCGCCACCAACCGCAACATTCAGCAGAAGAAAGAACGGGTGGTCGAACGGCCACTTACCATTGGCGGGGACCTCGCTCTGCCTGCGCGTGGCAAACAGCACATCGTCGACGTAGAAACGAATTTCGCCCGGCTCCCACTCCGCGGCGAAGACATGAAAATCGTCGCTGACTGAGCGCTGACCGGGCAGCGTGTATTGAGAGCCCCACGCGTATTGCCCGGAGTAGCCCGGCGCATGCAGCGTGCCATGCACCATTGCTGGCTCAAAGCCAACCTGCTCCATAATGTCGATCTCGCCGCACTCAGGCCATCCGACCTTCTTCACGTCGTCGCCCATCATCCAGAAGGCAGGCCAGATTCCCTGTCCGCCGGGCAGCTTCATCCGCGCTTCCATGCGCCCGTACTTCTGTGCAAACAGCCCAAGGCTCTCCAGCCGAGCAGACGTGTACTGCCTCACACCGTCGCGCCCTTTGTAACGCTCCTTGCGCGCGGTGATCACGAGGTTGCCGTCCTGCTGATGCACGTTGATGCTTCGCGGCGTGTAGTACTGCAACTCATCGTTGCCGTTGCCGGAGCCGCCTTGCAGAACGTGCCATTTCTTCGGGTCCGGCGCGCTTCCGTTCGGCCCGTTGAACTCGTCACTCCAAGTAAGAACAAGCGTGTGCCGTTGGACCTGCGCAGCATCCTGTTCGACAACCGGAACCGCAAATGAAACCGACCCAAACACCGCTACCGCAACACAAGAACGCAACTGAGCGGTCGAAACCGAAAACATGATCCTCAACTCCTCGATGGTCAGCACAAGACGAATAATCTGGCGGATGCCGCTCCATCGCCCGCACGGAACAACCAACCGCACAGGCGATGAAGCGTGCTCAGGCAACCTGCTGATGCAATTTACTTCTTCAACTCCAGCGTTGTGCTGAGCGGCAGAGACTCTGATGAGTCGCCCACCGCGATGGTGAACTGGCCGTCATCCCAGCGCCACTGATTTGCCTTCTCATCCCAGTACGCAAACGAACGCTCGTCCAGGCTGATCACGACATGTTTTTTCTCGCCCGGCGCAAGGCGCACCTTCCTGAAGCCCTTCAGCTCGATGCGCGGCCGCGACACCTTCGCAGATGGGTCACCAACGTAGACCTGCGCCACATCAGCACTGGCCACCTTACCGGTGTTAGCAACGTCGAACGAGATCTCTGCCGAAGGATGTCCGCCAGTCACCAAAGGTGTCACCTTCAGGTTCGAGAATGCGAAGGTCGTGTACGTCAGTCCATAGCCGAATGGATACAGCGGCTTTTTGCCCGTAGTCACAAACGAGCGATAGCCAAGGAACACGCCTTCGCTGTACTTCACGTGCGGCGTGGCTCCGGCAGCAACGTCAGGTGCGTAGTAGCTGTCGTGCGTCGGATTCTCCTCCCAGCTATGCGGAAAGGTGATGGGCAGGCGGCCCTCTGGCGAGTGCGCGCCAGAGAGAATGTCGGCCAGCGCCGTCGCGCCCTCTTGCCCCGGATACCACTGGTGAAGCAGCGCAGGCGCCTTGTCGATCCAGAGATGCGTGTCCACATCGCCGCCACCCGTCAACACCACAACGGTCTTCGGGTTGATGGCGAGCGCGGCTTCAATCAGCTCATCCTGCCCCCAAGGCAGCGCATAGGTGCGATCAAAGCCCTCGCACTCTGTGGTGCCGTCGAAGCCTACATCGACGATGACTGCATCAGCCATCGCTGCGATCTTGCGCGCCTCGGGCGTAACCATATCCTCAAGCGCGCGAACGCCGAGACCCGCCTGCGGCGTGCCGCCCCACGACGAAGGAATGTAATCCAACTGCACTGTCACTGGAGTCGCTGCCTTCAACGGTAGTTCGACCCACAACGGCTCGATGCCTTCACGCGCAATCTGTTTAATTTGCTGCTTGCCATCGATGTAGAAGTTGTACGCACCGCCGCCGCCCGCCGTTACGAGGAACAAGTAGACGCCGTCCTTCGCCGGACGATACTCCGCCGTATAGCGGATGCCCTTGGCCTGCGGATACTGCTGTCCCTCCGGCCACAGAATCGTATCCACGTGATCGGCAAAGTGCGTGGAGACCGGGCTTCCCGTGAAGTCTGCATTGTCAAACTGCTCGACGATTAAGTTGTGGCCCTGTGCGCCAGGCAGCTGCGCAGCAGCCACCTTCGCCGGCAGATGAAACTCCGTTTTGTCGAGCATGTCTTCCATCGACGGCACACCGCGCGCATAGAGCACCTTCACCTTGCCCAGGTAGGCATCGCTCAGTCCTGACATCAGGCTCGATGCCGAATACGGCGTCACCTGCGAGCTGCCACCGCCGCCAATCACCGCGGGCCATGCATCCGGACCAAGCACTGCGATGGTCTTCATCTTCTTCAGGTCCAGCGGCAGCGTCGCACGCTCATTCTTCAACATCACAATGCTCTCGCGCGCCTCGTTCAGCGCCACCGCGCGGTTCTCCTGGCTGTACGCAGGAAACACAAGATCGTACTGATCGTGGCCGATGAATCCAAAGCGGATTGCCGTGCGGAAGATGCGGCGCACTTTGTCGTCAATCACCGACTCCTGCACCTTGCCATCCTTGATCGCAGGAATCAGCGTCTTCGCATTCATGAAGTTCGGATCGGGCATCTCGAGATCGAGGCCGCCATTGGCATCAGCAATGCCGTCATAGGTCGAGCCCCAGTCCGACATCAGAATGCCGTTGAAACCCCAGTCCTTCTTCAGAATTTCGTTATTGAGATGATTGTTCTCCGTGGCATGCACGCCGTTGATCAGGTTGTATGAGTCCATCACCGCACCCACGCCTGCCTCTTTCACCGCAGCCTCGAATGCAGGAAGATAGATCTCGCGCAGCGTACGCTCGTCCACATCCGAGCTAACATTGTGGCGGTCATACTCTTCGTTGTTCGCAGCGAAGTGCTTCACAGTCGCGATTACATTCTGGCTCTGCACGCCGCGGATGTAGCCAACCGTGATACGCGACGCCAGAAAAGGGTCCTCGCCAAAGTACTCGAAGTTGCGGCCCGCCATCGGCGCGCGATAGATGTTCACACCCGGTCCCAGCAGAAAGTGAATACCTCGCGAGCGCGCATCGTGCCCGAGCGCCGTGCCCACCTGCTCCGCAAGTTCGGGGTCCCACGTTGCCGCCAATCCGATGCCTGCGGTGAAACCCGTAACCGGTCCCCATCCGCGCACACCCGCAGGACCGTCCGACATTTTAAGCCGTGTAAAGCCGACTGTCGGCTCCGCGCGAATGAACAGGCTGTCCTCTCCGCCGATGAGCCGAATCTTCTGCTCGAGCGTAAGCTTGGCCACCATCTGGTTTACCCGCTCTTCAATCGCGGGACTATCCGGCACAGGTCCCTGCGCAACAACGCGAGCGACACCCGCGACCAATGCAATCAAAACAACAAACGTCAATGAACGAATCCAACGGGATGAATGCATGCCCCCAACTCTCCTTAGCCAAACCTATTTCCTCTGCGTTGATCAGGTGGTCCAACATACTCGGTCTTACGACTTCTTCTCTGCAACA
>DATMUN010000293.1:0-2801 GCA_035563895.1 Occallatibacter sp.
CCGCGCGAGGACCGTCCGAGAGAGTGAAGGCCGAGTTGTTTCAACACAGGATTGCTCGTCACTCGTCCGAGATCTGATTTCCTGCAAGGAAAACATCCACGTTCCGGTAGCGCCGTTTCTCAAACGCAGCTGAGTGCCAAGCAAGTGATACACGCCGCCTGTGTCAGGGGAGGGACAAAGCGATGAGTTCCGCAGGCAGATTCGAGCCCCCGGTCGCGACGACGATGAATTGCCTACCGTTCAGCATGTAGGTCATTGGCGCCCCCGTCGCGTTGCGTGGCAGCGCCACTTCGCCAATAAGCCTTCCGGTCGCCTTGTCATAAGCGCATAGTTTGGGGTCGCTAATCTCGAAGTCCGGCACCTTCTCGGGACCGCTTCCCTCGCGATGCGTACCACCCTCTTGCCCGACAATTAGCAGCGTCTTCGTCAGCAAAAGGTGACCGCGCGAGGACCGTCCGAGAGAGTGAAGGCCGAGTTGTTTCAACACAGGATTGCTCTGGGCTAGGTCACCTGCCGGTGTCATCCAGCGATGGTCGGCCGTGTTCAGATCGATAGCCGTAATGCGCCCGTAGGGCGGCTTCCAGAGCGGCACACCTTGCACCGTCTCAACCGGAGTCATCTTCCCGTAGTAGTCGGTATTGGGTACTGAAATCTTCGTGAGCGTGGCCACGTACGGAAGCGTGACCGAGGAGACGTAGCAGATTCCCGTCTCTGGGTCGCACGCCGCGCCCGACCAGCTCGCGCCCCCGGCGATCCCGGGCAACTCGATCGTCGATTTCTGAAGAGAAGGCGGTGTGAACAGAGGACCGTAGTTATACTTTTCCAAAACGGCCAACGCCAGCTTGCGCAGCTCTGGCGTGAAGTCGATGACGTCATTCTCTGTGACTCCCTGCCGATCAAATGGCGCGGGCTTAATCGGGAAGGGCTGCGTTGGGGAGGTTTTCTCTCCGGGCACCGTGGACTGGGGAACGGGTCTCTCTTCAATGGGCCAGATCGGCTTTCCCGTCACCCGGTCGAAGACAAAGCAGAAGCCCTGCTTGCTCATCTGAGCGACGGCCTTCACAGGCTTTCCGTCAGCTCGGATATCAATCAGGTTGGGTGCACAAGGGAGGTCGTAGTCCCACAACCCGTGGTGGACCATTTGAAAATGCCAGACGCGCATGCCGGTTCGCGCATCAAGGCAGACCAGACTTTCTCCAAATAGGCCGTCGCCAGGACGATGAACACCGTAGTGATCGTCCGACGGCGTGCTGAACGGCAGGTAGACGTAGCCCAATGCGTCATCCGCGCTCATCATCGTCCAGACGTTCGCTGCTCCCGTCGTCTTCCACGAACCGTTCTTCCAAGTCTCGTTACCAAACTCTCCCTGTCTGGGAATGGCATGGAGTATCCACTGCTGCTTGCCAGTGCGAACATCGAAACCTCGCACGTCACCGGGTGGCATCTCTGCAGCCAACGGAACATCGTTGACCTTCGAACCCATAACCACAACGTCGCGACAAATGATCGGTGGGGAGGAGACTCCGTACAGATGGCGATCGACAGTACGGCCCAACCCCTGCGTCAGGTCAATGCGCCCCTCGCGGCCGAAGGTGCGAATGGGCTTGCCCGTCTGCGCGTTCAAGCAGATCAGATAGCCGTCACCGGTGCCCAAAAGGATGCGTTGATCGTCACCATCTGCCCAGTAGGCAACGCCGCGATGCACGAAGCCATTGTTGGATGGCGTTCCGTTCTTCCACGTCTCGGGGTCGTAGATCCACTGCGTCTTTCCTGTCGCGGCGTCGATGGCCGCGACTTGGGAGAGCGAGGTACTGATATAGAGAACGCCGTCAACCATGAGCGGAGTAGATTCCCACACCCAAGTTTTCAGATGATTCGCTTTCGCGACCTCTTCCTCAGCGGAGCGCCATGTCCACACGGTCCTCAGGCGATTGAAATTGTCCCCGCTAATCTGCGTGAGAGGCGAATATTTCGAACTGGCCTTGTCGCCAGCATAGTTCAACCATTCCGTCGCCGTGCCCTGAACCTTCTCCGCCTGCGCATGCGCGGGACTGCCGACACGCAGCACCGTATTCGCGCCCTGAGCCGCCTGCACGATGGAAGTCACTCGTCCCAAGAGAGGTGCTGCGACCAGGGCTGCCCCGGCTATCAGAGCGTCACGCCGGCTAGGCACCGCATGTACTTGCTCTTGATCGGAATCGTTACATCGATCGCCCATGAAAGGTCCCCTTATAACTACGAATTGTGCTGGCTGGACATACCTACGGTACCCGAAACTTCCAATTATCGGAATGCGCGGCTCCTGTCCGGATCGTCGGCAAGAACGAAGCCGCTTGTGCGGCGGACGCTGCGCGTGAGGTAGTGGAGCGGTGGTTGCCTAGCGTTTGAGATAAGTTGTCGGGTCATAAGGAGGTCCCCATGACCCGACTGCGTAAAATGATGTTGGAGGAACTCCAACGTCGTAATTATTCTGAAAGTACCACACGACACTACATTCGCACAGTGGAAGAATTTGCTCGGCACTTCCACTGCCGGCCGGGAAAGAGCCAGACGCTGTTTTTTTTCGGCAGCCGCTGCCAGTGCTGGCGCAATTCGTCGAGTAGCTTGGGGCTGAGCATCACGTCGCGATCTTTGCGTCCCTTGCCGCCACGTACGTGAATCACCATGCGCTGGCTGTCGATGTCGGTAACTTTCAGGTGCGTCAGTTCGGCCCGACGCAATCCGGTGGCATAGAGCACCATCAGCAGGGTGCGATGGAAGGGAGTGCTCGCGGCATCGATCAGTCGCGCCACTTCTTCCCG
>DATMUN010000294.1:0-2932 GCA_035563895.1 Occallatibacter sp.
TCGACAAAGACGAGTGCGCCGCCATCATCCCCATCGACGGCGACCGCATCTGGCTCGTCTCGCAGTTCCGTTACACCATCCAGCAGCGCGCGCTCGAGCTGCCGCAGGGCGGTTGGGAGCAAGCCGTCGAAAACCCCGAAGAACTCGCCCGCGGCGAACTGCGCGAAGAGACCGGCCTCGACGCCTCCAACATGGTCTTCCTCGGCACGCTCTGGATCGCCTACGGCTTCGCCCGCCAAAAGCAGCACATCTTCCTCGCCACAGGCCTCACACAATCCACCACCGACCGCGACGCCGAGGAGCACGACCTCCAGGTCCACACCCTCCCCATCGCCGAGTTCGAGCAGAAGATGCTCTCCGGCGAAATCGCCGACGCCAGCACCCTCGCCGCCTGGGCCCTCTATCGCCTACGGAAGGATCGCCAGCCCGCATAGATCCGAACAGGTAATATGTACTGCTCTCCACAAACAGAAAGGCCCGGCATCGCCGGGCCTTTCTCTAATTTGCTGACTAGCCTGCGCGCTTACGCCCGTTCTTCCACTGGCACCCAGTGCGTCGGGTACTCCGGCCCAATGTACTCCGCCCGCGGCCGGATCAGCCGGTTGTCGTCCAGCTGCTCGATCACGTGCGCCAGCCAGCCCGAAATGCGGCTCACCGCAAAGATCGGTGTGTAAAGGTCGATGTCGATGCCCAGCGTCGTATATGTCGAAGCCGAGTAGAAGTCCACATTCGCATTCAGCTTCTTTTCCTGGTTGATATAGAGCTCGATCGCCCGCGACATGTCGTACCACTTCGGCATGCCCGCGTCCTTGCCGAGCTGCTCGCTCATCTTGCGCAGGTGCGTCGCGCGCGGGTCTTCCGTCTTGTACACGCGGTGCCCAAAGCCGGAGATCTTCGCTCGCGCCGCCAGCATGTTCTTCACATATTCCACCGGGTCGGCGCCCTCCTTGTCGATCGCCAGCAGCAGCCGCATCACGCCTTCGTTGGCGCCGCCGTGCAGCGGTCCCTTCAGCGCGCCAATCGCGCCCGTAATCGCCGAGTGCACATCCGACAGCGTCGCCGCAATCACGCGCGCCGCAAAGGTCGAAGCGTTCAGCTCGTGCTCTGCGTGCAGCACCAGCGCCAGGTCCATCGTCTTCGTCGCGGTTTCCGAGGGCTTCTCGCCGTTCAGCATCCACAGAAAGTTTCCTGCGTGGCTCAGCGAGCGGTCCGGCGGCACAATCTCCTTGCCCTTGCGGATGCGGTCATAAACGGCCACGATCATCGCCAGCTGCGCCGTCAGTGCAAAGGCCTTGCGCACATTCGCGTCGTGTGAGTTGTCCTTTTCGTCCGCGTCATAAAAGCTCAGTGCAGAAACCGCCGTCCGCAGCACCTCCATCGGAGTGGCCGTCGTCGGAAAGCTGCGCAGCATGTCGATAATGCGCTGGTCCAGCACGCGCGCCGAGGTCAGCTGCGCCTGGAACTGCCGCAGCGCAAACGCGTTCGGCAAATGCCCGTTCCACAACAAGAAGGTCGTTTCTTCAAATGTCGAGTGCACGGCCAGCTCGTGGATGTCGATGCCGCGGTACGCCAGCACGCCGGCGGCCCCGTCAATCCAGCAAATCCCCGAGTTGGCGGCAACAATTCCTTCCAGACCCTTTCCTGCTGCGGCTGCGGTAGACATGTCCTTAGGACTCCCTCATACGGTGAGATAACGTCGATAAAACGGAAGCGACAACGCTCCCAATTGTGTGACAAGTTGCCTGGCGCGGGCGATGCGAAGCCTCCGCCCTCCCCTGAGGGGCGTATGCAGGGGCTTTATCTGCGCGCTGTGGCAGCTCCAGTTCTGGGCGTGCTAAGCCGGATGCGAAAATTGCGGCAAAAATCCTTTATAGCCCAGCGATTCATGGGTTGTCACGGTGTGGCCGTCCTGTTCCCACGCCGCGGGTACTTCCAGTTCCGTCCCGCGCAGACTTCTTTCCACCGTGCAAAAGACATTCCGCATCGGATTGAAACGAGATACGCTTGAACATGACCGTCGCCGGACCTACAACGCGCGGCCCGATGCAAGGAGGAAAAGAAAGTTATGAGTCAAGAGCCTGAAAGCGCTCCCCGCACCTACTCCGGTGCGCTGTTGGCCGTCATCGGCGGCGCACTCGTGCTGGCCATCGCCGGTCTGGTGTGGACCTACACCCTCAGCGGACGTCTCGCCCATCAGGAAGCGTCTCTCGCCGACGCCAATCAGCAGAGTGCCAAGCTGGCCGCCGATCTGCGTGAGACCAACGCCCGCCTCCGCGTCGCCACCGACGAGCTGGGCAAGTCCCTCGGCCTCACCCAGAAGCAGCTCGACGACCGTGCCAACGCCATCATCCAGCGTCAGGCGCAAGACACCAAGCGCCTCGAGTCCGCCCAGAAGCAGACCGAGCAGCAGGTCTCCACCGTCTCCAGCGACCTCAGCAACGTCAAGACCGACGTAGGCGGCGTCAAGACCGACCTCGGCAAGACCCAGAGCGATCTCGCCGGCGCCATGACCCAGCTTCAGTCCATGAAGGGCGACCTCAGCGACCACTCCAGCCTCATCGCCCGCAACCACGACGAGCTCGAGATCCTCAAGCACAAGGGCGATCGCAATTATTACGAGTTCACGCTCGACAAGGGCCAGAAGAAGCCCGTCGGCAGCGTTACGCTCGAGCTCAAGAAGGCCGACATGAAGAAGAGCCGCTTCACCCTCACCGTCTTCGCTGACGACCGCAGCTACGAGAAGAAGGACCGCAACGTCAACGAGCCGCTCCAGTTCTACAGCGGCAAGACCCCGGCCCTCTACGAGATCGTCATCAACAACGTCGGCAGCAAGAACCAGGTCTCCGGCTACCTCTCCACTCCAAAGAACAACTAAAGCGAGATCCACCCAAAACATCAAGGGCCTTTCCACCCGGAAAGGCCCTTGATGTTT
>DATMUN010000295.1:0-2000 GCA_035563895.1 Occallatibacter sp.
TTTCTGCAAGACGTGCGGCATTGCCGGGTCCGCGATCTTATAAAGTTCCTAGCTTCTGCCGCGCCGATGCGGCTTCGACAAAACCGGTGGTAAGCATTCCGACGCGAGAGCAGTAAAAAGACTTGCAAAATGCACGTGCCAAGGCGGTGTCTCAGCTCGCGCGGCGTGCCCGCACCCAGCAGCTGGCGCAGGATCAGGCTCAGGTTGAAGGCGCCAACATGAACCAACTGCCGCTTCAAAATGTTGTCCCGTCCGCGCAAGTGGCAGCGCCTCAGCCCGCCGGTCTCGTAACAGTGCGCAAAGCTGCGTTCCACCAACTCGCCACGTCGCCGCAATAAACTCTTGCCGTACTCGCTTTGTACCCGCCGCCGATTCTCGTAAACCGCCTGCTGTTCCGCCGCCTTACCTTGCCAGTTCCGTCGCCCCTTCGGCTGCTTCTCCGGTATGTAGCTGCACACCTCGTAACTCTGGACCCGCTGGAGGACGGCACCGCTGTGATACCCCTTATCGGTGACCAACTCTTCGATGCCGTTGACGTTCACCTTGGGCTTATCGTCGGGCCGCAACTCCGCTTCCCGACCCGCCAACTCCGCCACCGCCATGCCCGCCTCGCACAGGGTTTCGTCCAGTGTCGTGGTGTCGCCCTGATCGGCACCCGGCAAGGTGACGGCCACCACCGCGCCCGTGTCCAGATCGACCGCATGCTCGGCCTTGTGCGCCAAGTGTGTGCGCCCGTCCTTCATCTTCGCGATCCGCGCATCCTCGTCCGCTGGACTCTTCCAGTGTTTGTTGGAGGTGCGCTTCTTGCGCTTGCGATCCAGTCGCACCAGGTCTTCGCGAGTCGGGGTTGCGATGCCCGAGGCCTTCGCTAATCCGTGCAGAAACTCTTCATAACTCTCACCCGTGTCGCGCCGTACGATCGAGCGCATTGCCGCGTTGGCTTCCAGCGTCGTGGCATCGATGGCGATCCGCTGGCCCCTCAGCAGTCCGCGATCGGCCAGAACGCCCAGCACCCAGCCGAATACTTCACGATGGGTGTCCACATCGATCAACCGCCGGGTGCGCGATATCGTGGAGTGGTCCGGTGTGTTCTCGTCCAGGTCAATGCCCACAAAACGCCGCAGCGCCAGCGAGTCTGCCAGCCGCCACGCAATCCCCCGCTCCGCCCCGATGCCTTCGAAATATCCGATCAGCAGCGAACGAAAGTAGATCCCCGGCGTCAGGGAGGGCCGTCCGTACTTGGCCGCGTAGAACTTGGCGCACCGACCCTCGACAAACTCGTCGAAGCCCTCGGCCTCCAGCAACTCATTCAACTTCTGGTAGAAGGGATGTCCCGGCGCTGCTGCCAACTCGGTATGCGCGATCCACAATCCCTCTTGCTTCTCCCGCTGCTTCCGCGTGCCCATCGCCATGCGCCGATTCTACGAACAGAGCTTGTGGATACTTCACAAGTTTTTGCCCACGTACCCAGACTTGCACCACAGGCTGCTAAGGAAGAAAACCAAGGCGAAGAGCGCCACGCCTGCTTGGTCGCTTCCGAACATCGCACACTTGATCGAGGACGGTGAGATCACCATTGGCATGCTGCGCCCGGTCGGTTGCGTCGCCACCGCTGCCGATGAAGACTGCACCTACGCCATGCTGGTTCGTCGTCGAGGTGAGAGCTTCGTGCAGTTGCTGTCTCGCCTCGATCAGGCTATCGAGAAGGCGCTCACGCTGGGCATCTTCACCGACGAGATCAACCGCTAATCCGCTTCGTCCATATCCAGACAGAACGGTCAGCTTGGCAGTTAAGTGTCCATTTATTCGCAAGTGGACACTCATGCCCACACTCTAGCTATAGCTAGTCTGCCCCCTTACCGCGGTACTGGCCGGAACTGGCCGGACGCTTACTCTTCATCGCCATATCCGTTGTAACGGGGATCAAGCGCCTTGTTGGTGATCCAACTGAAACCCCCACTCAAGCAAAGTGGGGTACCCGGCTTGGGTGGGGCATCCCC
>DATMUN010000296.1:0-2690 GCA_035563895.1 Occallatibacter sp.
GTTGACCCAATGGACCGAATGCGGCATCATCCACACAGAGCGCCGATCAGTTCTCATCGAGAATCTTTCCGAGTTAAGCGACTTGGCTGAGGGGAAAGACTCGTAAAAGCGCTTGTGAAAACAAGTCGACTTGTGAGCCAATTGGTCAGCCAGGCAGAAGTTGTCCAGAAACGGGCTCGCTGCCACCGCGAGTTGCGGTAACTCCCGGATAACGCTAGTGCTTTTTCGGACGCGACGCCGGGATGAGTGCTCAAGGCAGAAAGAAGGTGTGAGGCGTCGCGTTCGAAAAAGCCGTCAGAAGGAAGCCGCTGGCGCGGCGGACGCGGGACCTATGCAAATTGAATGGAGCGAGCGAGGGGTGTTGAAGTTCACGGGAGTCGTCAAGGCCGCTGGAGTAGTAGCCGGCGCACCTGTGCAAAGACGAGTCGATGGCCGAAGTGAGCCAACGCGGGGACAGGAAGAAGACGTCTGGATGTAATGGAGACACACTTCGGCGAGAGGCTCTGAAGCGCGGCGATAGTACGGTGTGTGGGCGAGTGATTTCATGCAGCCGTGGCCAGGAGCGGTGGAGAACGGAGTTGGAGTTGTGCGGCTGTGAATCGTTCGACGACGGCCATCGGTCCGCCGCATTTGGGACATCGCCACAGCGGGTGCGCTGTAGGAGCGGTCGACGTTTCCGATTCGCTTTTCGGTGGAGTGGCGTGGAGAGCGGCGAAGCACCGTGGCAGCAGAGCGGCGCGCCTTCGGTTGGCGAGGAAGCCGAAGTGGCGGATGCGGACGAAGCCCTTGGGGAGCAGGTGAAGTAGGAAGCGACGGAGAAATTCATCGCGCGAGACGGTCATCACTTTCTGCCGATTGTGGTCGGCAGAGTCACGCCAGCGAAAGGTAACCTGCCCGTCGGCCAATGCGACCAAGCGATGGTTGGAGATGGCGACGCGGTGGGTATAGCGGCCGAGATACTGCAGCACGTACTCGGGTCCGCCGAAGGGTGGTTTGGAGTAGACGATCCAATCTTTGCGGAAGAGCGGACGCAGCCAGGCAGCGAAGAACTTAGGATGGGTGAGCGGTGCGAGTTCTCCGGCCAGGTGCAGTTGACCGCGCTCGAAGGCAGACTTCAGGCCGGCGACGAACTTGCCACGAAACACGCGTCGCAGTACAGCGATGGGCAGGAAGAAGCGGGGATGAGATCGAATCCAGCGGGCGTGATCGCGGGAGAGTCCGCCAGCGGGGACGACACAGTGGATATGGGGATGAAGCTGGAGTTTCTGGTTCCAGGTGTGGAGCACGCTGAAGAAGCCGATCTCGGCCCCGAGATGGGCGCGGTTGCGGGCTACTTCGAGTAGAGTTTCTGCGCTGGCCCGGAGCAGCAAACCATAGATCAGTTTCTTGTTCTGGAGAGCCAACGAGGCCAGTTGCGGCGGCAGGGTGAAGACGACGTGGACGTAGGGCGTGGGCAGCAGTTCGCGACGACGCGCCGCGATCCAGCGTTCGCGCGCACCGGTCTGACACTTCGGGCAGTGCCGGTTGCGACAGCTGTTGTAGGAGATGGTGGCACGATGTCCGCAGTTGGTGCACTCATCGATATGGCCGCCGAGGGCGGCGGTGCGACAGCGCGCGATCGCCAGCAGGACCTTGAGATGAGTCCAGCGGAGCCACGAACGGTTCCTCTCGATGAAGTCTGTACCTGCGCTGCGAATGATATCGGCCACTTCTAACCGTGGCCGACTCATCTACTCCTCCTCGGACGACCTGCCTTTCTTCAGCACCAGCGCGTCCAGCGGACTGGGGGTGGCATGCAAGTGCCGTTGCGAGAGGTGGAGATAGCGGGCGGTTTCTTTCAGATCGTGATGGCCTAACAGGATCTGAATGGTGTGCAGGTCGGCGCCGGCTTCGAGCAAGTGGGTGGCGAAGCAATGGCGGAGCACGTGAGGATAGACACGTTTCTTAATCCCGGCGCGGCGGGCGGCCTCGACGCAGGCGTGGTAGGGCGTCTTGTCATCCGTGGGGTAATCACCGCTGTGCCAGCGGTTGCCGGGAAATAACCACACGGACTTTTTGCGCAGACGTCGCCAATGAGCGCGCAGTTCCTCGAGCAAGACGGGGCTGAGCATCACATCGCGGTCTTGCCCACCCTTGCCGTCTTGAATGTGTACGACCATGCGTCGGCTGTCGATGTCGCTGACCTTCAGGCGCGTGAGCTCGGTGCGACGCACGCCGGTGCCGTAGAGGGTCATCAAAATGGTGCGATAGAAGAGAGTCGGCGCAGCCTCGATGAGCTGGGCTACTTCTTCCTGACTGAGAATGGTGGGCAGGCGATAGCGCTTCTTGGGATAGGGAGTGTCGGCAATGCTCCATGGCCTCTTGAGCGTCTGGATGTAGAGGAAGCGCAGGGCGCAGAGATGATTGGTCACCGAACCGGGAGTCAGTTTGTGTACAGTGAAGAGTTGGGCTTGGTACTGGCGGATGTGCTGCGGTCCCAGGCGATCGGGCGAGCGGTGGAAGTGCTGGGCGAAGCGCTCGATGAAGCGAATGTAACGCCGTGTGGTAGTTTCAGAGTAATGACGACGCTGGAGTTCTTCCAGCATCACTTTGCGTAGATGGGTCACAGGGACACCTCCTTGTGACCCACAAATTATCTGAGCCGAAAAATCAGGACTGCCGACCTCACCCACGCGGCAGCGTCCGCCGCG
>DATMUN010000297.1:0-5029 GCA_035563895.1 Occallatibacter sp.
CCGCGGCAGCCGCGCCCATTGAGTAGCCGATACCTGCCAGGCCCGCCTTTTCGGTCACGTCGGTGAATGTGCCGTCGCCATTGTTATGAAAAAGCCGGTTCGAATATGAAGGGTTGGACTTCGACAGAGAAGGAATAGCTGCGCCGTTGACAAAGAAGATGTCCAGCAAGCCATCGTTGTCGTAGTCGAACAGAGCCACGCCGCCGAGCATGGTCTCGATCGAGTAGCGCTGTGGACTGAGGCTGTTCTTGAGGGTGAACTGGATTCTCGAGTGCGCGAGGATATCTTCAAACCGAATCGACTGCGTGTGCACCTCAGGCGGCGCAGTTTGCGCATGCAGCGCCCATGCCCACGTCAGCACAATCGCTAACGCAACGCAGCGGATCCATTCTGACTTGCGATGAAGGCGGGAAGTGGAAGGCAGCAGATGCATGCGGCGAAAAGATGCTGCAGAACCGCACAGGTGCAGGCCCCGCTTCATTCATCATATAGGCGGCAAACACGCACGTGTGTCTTTAGCGGCAGAAACTGCTCAATCAGCCGTATCGAATTCAGCAGGAAGTCTGACGTGTCTAGCTGCAAACAGGCCCGGTCGACTCGCGCACTACCAGTTCCGGCTCCACAATAATGTCATCGCGCGTCTCTGCCGTGCCATGAATGCGATTCAGCAGCGTCTGCGTGGCGATGCGCCCAATCTCTGCCAGAGGCTGGCTGATGGTCGTCAATCGCGGCAGCGTGTAGGCGGCTGCACGAATGTTGTCGAAGCCAATGACAGAAACATCCTCAGGAACGCGCAGATTGTTGTCCTGCAGTGCGCGAATCGCGCCCATCGCCGAGATGTCGTTGAATGCAACCAGGGCCGTAAAGCTCTTGCCCGTAGCCAGCAGCTGCTGCACCACAGGGTAGCCCAGCTCGGGTGACCACATGTCGCGCTCCAGCGTGATCACCAGTTCTGGATCGATCTCTAGCCCCAGCGTCTTCGCCGCTGCCTCCAGGCCCTTCCACCTGTCGTCGGAGTCCGAGCTGAACGACTGGCCGCGCATGAAAGCGATCTTCGTGTGCCCCAGCGAGTGCAGGTGCTCCATCGTCAGCTGCGCTGCGCGCGCATGATCCAGCAGCACGTTGGTCACGCCTTCCACATAGCGATGGCCCGCCACGGCCACCACCGGGATCGGTGTCGCGTGCTCCAGCAGCGTGTCGATCGCGATAATGCCCTGCGCGCCGCGCCCAATCAGCATGCGCGTGTACTCGTCCACCAGCTTCTGCTTGTGCCTGTGATGCGCGGTGAAGTAGAAGTACCCCGCGTTGATCAGCTGGTCGCCAATGCCGCTCATCACCTGCGTGTGGTAACCGTCGCCCAGTTCCGGCACAAGGATGCCGATCGTCAGCGTGCGCCGGTTCCGCAGCGAACGCGCCAGCAGGCTGGGCTGATAGTTCAGCTCCTTTGCCACCGCCTTGATGCGATCGCGTGTCGCCTGGGGAATCGACCGTCCCGGGACATCGTTCAGTACCACCGACACAGTAGCCGGGTTCAGCCCCAGGTGGGCTGCAAGCTGTTTCAGACTTACTGACTTGTAAACGCCCTTTTGCGGTGCGTCTTTCTCCCCGCTATGGGACTCCGGCTTGCTCATAGACTCATCTTGGTGCGCTTAAAAAGCTCAAACTAACTATACATCGGTGTGTACCCGACGAATCGATTTTCTTCCGTATTTTAGCGGGATTTGCGGCGGGCTACCTGATTTCGCGTCCAGGGTCAACCGAATGGTTGAAGTTGGAGAAGTGCCGGTTCTGGCTGTTGATCTCGTTGCGCAACTCAAGCCACAGTTCGTTCGGAATCTTCAAAAAGATATCCACCACTTTAGGATCGAACTGCGTTCCCGCGCACCGCAGAATCTCCTCGCGTGCTGCATCGAAGCTCCTCGCCGCGCGATACGGCCGGTCGCTGGTGATCGCGTCCATGGTATCCGCCACGGCAAATATGCGCGCACCCAGCGGGATCTCCTCACCGCGCAACCGGCTTGGGTAGCCGTTGCCGTCATAGAACTCCTGGTGCGTGTAAACAATGGCCGCCGCTTCGCTCAGGAACGGGATCTTGCGCAGGATGTGATAGCCGCGCGTGCAGTGGTCCTGCATGATCTTCTGTTCCTCCGGCGTAAGCTTGCCCGGTTTGCGCAGAATGTCGTCGGGAATTGCCATCTTGCCGATATCGTGCAGAAAAGCGCCACGCGCAATCACCTTGATCTGCGCCGGCGGCACGCCCATCGCCCGCGCCAGCGCAATCGTGTACGCCGTCACTCGCTTCGAGTGGCCCTCGGTCTCTGAGTCCTTCAGGTCCAGCGCGTCGCCCAGCGCCTCCAGCGTCACGTCGTAGGAGTGTTCCAGATCCTCCATCGCCTGCCGCAGCAGCTCCGTCCGCGCCCGCACCACGTGCTCCAGGTTCTGCTGGTACGACTGGCTGTCCTCCAGCGCCTGCCTGTGCTCCAGCGCACGCTGCACCGTCGCCAACAGGTGCTCGCGCTCAAACGGTTTCACCAGGTAGTCGTAGGCCCCGCGCCGCATCGAGTCAATCGCCACGCTGATGTCCTGAATGGCGCTCACCATCACCACCGGCAACCGCGGCTGCGTGCTGCGAATCCGCTCCAGCAGAGCGATCCCGTTGCCATCCTGCATCACGATGTCAGTCAGAATCAGGTCAACTGGCTCTCTCTCGAGCACGTCCATCGCCTGCGAGCCGCTCGAGGCCTGCACGGCAATGTAGCCTTCCCGCTCCAGCGTGGCGCAAATCATGGTGCGAACCGGTGGTTCGTCGTCCACCACAAGGACGCGCGCGCTCTGTGTGTTACCGCCGGTGACCGGTAGGCTGCGCCCCTCGTCCTTCGGATGTCCAGCGTTCGCTGCCAAACCTCAAAGCTCCCCGCGTGTCGTGTTCCGCTGGCCCCGCATCTCCTCAACCGGGCCGCGCAATTCCAACCTTGTAGAAACCGTCAGACTCGAGCCTCGCCCGCCAGTCGAGAGATGCAACAGGGAAGTGGCGCACCCTCACCTCAGCCGTTCGTGCGCCGGAATCTACGCCCAGCATAAGCCATGCCGGGTGCGATCTGTGGTTAGTATCAAAGTATTTAACAGGCTGGCATGTGGGAAAGCTGCTCTCGGGAAACCAAAGTACCATTCCTGCTGCTGCAGCGTGAAGTTCACCCTCGCCAAATCCGTTCACGCCCGATCCCTCCCGGTCTGCTATGCTTCGCGCATGAATCCCCGAGCATGCGCGCTGGGCCTGGTCGCTCTCATCGTTTTCGCCGCCGGATGCCGGACCCAGCCGGCAGCGCCAGCGCGCGAGTCAGCTGCATCCCCGCACGCAAACGCTCAGCCCATCGGCAGCGGGTTTGATTACTACCTGCTCAATCTCTCCTGGTCGCCGGAGTTCTGCTACTCGCACCCCACGGCGACCGAGTGCGCCGCCCACAGCACGTTTGTGCTGCATGGGCTATGGCCTGAAAACAACGATGGCTCGTATCCCGAAAACTGCTCCAACGCGCCCGGCCCCGCCGACCCCGCGCAGTTGAGCGACCTCTACCCTGACCAGGGGCTCCTGATGCATGAATGGCGGACGCACGGCACCTGCTCGGGCCTGGGTGCGGAGGCGTATTTTGCCACAGTTCGAGCGGCCCGCAAGCAGGTAAAGATCCCACCGCAGCTGGCAAACCTCAGAGCGCAGACATCCATGACGCCCGAAGACATCATGGGCCTGTTCGCCCAGAGCAACCCGGGAATTCCACGGGCCAGCCTGGCTCTCAGCTGCGGCCACAACTATCTCACCGCCATCGAGGTCTGCCTGGACAAGAGCCTTCAGCCAGTCCCATGCAGCGGCGTCCGCAGCTGCCGCGCAAACTCCGTGCGTATCCTTGTACCCTAATGCTTCTGCTGCTTCCGCGCCCGCCGCGCCGCAGCCCAGCCTTCTTTCACCACCTGATGCGCGCGTCCCACCGCCAGCGCATCTGCCGGCACTTCCTTGGTGATGCACGAGCCTGCGCCAACGTACGCGCCATCGCCAATCGTCACCGGTGCCACCAGCGTCGAGTCGCTGCCCACAAATGCGCCTTCACCAATCAGCGTCCGGTGCTTGTGCACCCCGTCGTAGTTGCACGTAATCACGCCCGCGCCGATATTCGATCCAGCGCCCACCTCGGCATCGCCCAGGTAGGTCAGGTGCCCGGCCTTCGCGCCTGCGCCCAGCCGCGCTTTCTTGGTCTCCACAAACGCGCCCAGGTGCGCTCCCTCGCCCACCGTGCATCCCGCGCGGATATGCGTCATCGGGCCCACGTTCGCGCGCAGCTCCAGCACGCTCTCCGTCAAAATACAGCCCGGCTGCACCTGCACCTCATCGCCAATCCGGCAATCCCGAATCACCGAATACGAGCGGATCCGCGCCCGAGCACCCACGTAGGTGTCGCCCAGCAATTGCACAAACGGCTCAATCACCGTGCCCGGCTCCACCTCCACGTCCGCGTCGATCACGCACGTATCCGGCCGATACACCACCACGCCTTTGGCCATCAACGCGTTCGCCTTCGCCGCGCGCAAGCTGGCGTCAATCGCCACCAGCTCCGCAATCGAGTCAGACTCCCAAAGCTCCGCCGGGTCATCCACGGCGATGGTAGCGATGCTCGCGCCGGCTTTCTGCAACTCGTCCGCCACCTCCTGCGCACTCATCGCAACCAGCGTCACACCGCGCTCCCGCAACGCCTCCGCGCGAAACACGCCCACGCGCGCCTCGCGGCCGTTTTCCAGATCCGTCGTCAGCAGCGTCGCAGCCACGTCGCCCGCGCGGTGCGCGCGCACCAGAGCCACCAGCGTCTGCGGCCGCAGCATCGGCAGCTTCCCGGCCAGCACCAGCACATCGCCGCTCTCCGGCGCCGGGGCAATCTCTGTCACTTGCACACCCGTCGCGCCCACCGTCGCGCGAACCGCTTCCACCACCTTGCCCGCGACAACCGTCACCGCCTCGGCATCAGCCACAGCTGTCGCCAGC
>DATMUN010000298.1:0-3095 GCA_035563895.1 Occallatibacter sp.
CGTCCGGGCCAGTCTGCCCATCCGGCAGTGGACCGGCCAGCTCCGCCAGTCCGGCAATCGCCTCCGCCGCCGGAGCCACTCCACGCCCATCCAGGCCCGCCAGGTACTCCGTCGCATGGCAGGCCACCCGCTCCAGCAGGCCGCCCCGATCGTGAACGCTGGAAGAAAAAGAGGAAGAACCGCCCGAAGACATGCCCGAGTGTAGCATCGCCGTTGTTTTTCGCGGCGTTTCGCCGTATCCTAGAAGTGCAACGAGTTTGTCCGTCTTGTTTTGCCGTGGGTACACCGGCTGGCGGAGAGATGAGTGGGCTCACAGCCCACTTTTTATTTGGGGCAAACTCAGGCAGATTGAACGGCTGCGAGCACGGCGTCCGGGCAGTTCCGGAGACCCATCGCGGCGAAGGTTTGGATGGCAGCAAAGCAGGAAGAAATCCGGGCAGCAGCAGAGCGGGTGGCCGCCACACACGGCCTCCACGTGGTGGACGTGGAGTTCACCGGACGCGGCAAAGAGCGCATTTTGCGCGTCTCGCTTGAGAAGAACGCCGAGGGCCGCGAGCGCTTGAAGGCCGCGATTGCAGCAGGCACAGTCCCTGAGGGCGACGAGGCCCTGCCGGAGCGGTTGACCTCGGGCACGTTGAGCATCGAGCAGCTCTCCGGCATCACGCACGAGGACTGCTCGAACTTCGCCCGCGACTTCAGCGTGCTGCTCGACGTAGAAGATCTGGTTCCCGGAGGCGAGTACACCCTCGAGGCCAGTTCGCCGGGTCTCGATCGCAAGCTCACCCGGCCAGAGGAGTTTCAGCGGTTCACCGGCAGCCTGGTCAAAGTGCAGACCTTTGAGCCGGTGCGCAACAACCGCCATTGGCAGGGCCGCATGTCGGCCGGGCCAGGCGAGGCTATTACGCTCGACCTCTCCGCTGTGCGGCAGAACTCGAAGAGCCGCAAGGCCGGAGTCAGCAATGTAGAGATTGCGCTTTCGAACATAGAAAAAGCGCAATTGATCCCGGAGATTTAGCTTCAGGCGTCAGCAGGCTCGACGCCAGTCATTCACGAGGGGGCAGACAGGAATCGCAGCCGCCTCCTCAGCACACAAGGATTCAACCTGCGCGGCGCCCGGCGGTGGGCGCGCGCAGCATCCCCTGACAGGAAGCACGCGAGAACTATGGCAAGCGCTTTGTATCAAACCATCGAACTGCTGAGCCGCGAGAAGGGCATCGAGCCTGGCATCGTTGTCGGCGCCGTTGAAGAGGCCATCGCCCTGGCCACGCGCAAGTTCTACAAGACGCAGGAAAACATGCGCGGCGAGCTGAACAAGGAGACCGGCGAGATCACGGCGTACGTGTACAAGACGGTGGTTGCCACCGAAGACGACATCGAAGACCCGGTCAACGAGATCACTCTGGCCGAGGCCAGCGAACTCGCGCCCGGCGTCGAAGTCGGCAGCGAGATTCGCCTTTATCGCGACACCTCGCCTCTCGGCCGCATCGCCGCGCAGCTTGCCAAGCAGGTCATCTTCCAGAAGGTCCGCGAGGCCGAGCGCGACACCGTTTTCCAGGAGTACGCGCATCGCGAGAAGGAAGTCCTCAACGCCACAGTCAAACGCGTCGAGGGCCAGGACGTGATCTTCGACCTTGGCAAGGCCGAAGCCCGCTGTCCCAAGCGCGAGCAGTCGCGCCTCGAGCAGTTCACCGTGGGCGAGCGCGTCCGCGTCGTCTTGATCAAGGTCGACCGCGCCGCCAAGGGCCCGCAGGTCATCGTCTCCCGCGCCGCGCCGGAGCTGGTTTCGAACCTCTTCCAGTCCGAAGTGCCTGAGATCTACGACAACACCGTCGTCATCCGCGCCATCGCGCGCGAGGCCGGTGAACGGACCAAGATCGCCGTCCAGTCGCGCGACAAGGATGTCGATCCCGTCGGCGCCTGCGTCGGCATGAAGGGTATGCGCGTGCAGTCCATCATCCGCGAGCTGCGCGGCGAAAAGATCGACATCATCGAGTTCTCTGAAGAGATCACGACCTTCGCCGAGAAGGCTCTGCAGCCCGCCAAGGTCTCTCGTGTCTCCATCACCGACCTCGGCGAAAAGCAGCTTGAAGTCATCGTCGACGACACCCAGCTCTCGCTCGCCATCGGCAAGAAGGGCCAGAACGTGCGCCTCGCTGCCAAGCTCCTCGGCTGGAAGATCGACATCAAGTCCGAGGAAGAGAAGCGCCAGGAAGTCGAGCAGCAGATGCAGGCTCTCACCGGCGGACCCACCACTCCCATCGAGCAGGTCACCGAGCTCGGCGAGTCCATCATCCAGAAGCTGGTTGCCGCCGGCATCACCACCGTCGAGGCCCTCGCCGACATGACGCCCGAGCAGCTCGAAGAGATCCCGGGCATCGGCGAAAAGACCCTCGAGCGCATCAGCGTGGCCGTTCGCCACTACTTCGGACACTTTGAAGACGGCGAAGAAGGCGCGCCTGAAGCGGCTGCTTCCGACACCGCCGCTGAAAACGAAGAAGCAGGAGCGGAAAACTCGGAAGACGCGCTGGCCGAGACCGAAGAGGCCAAAGCAGTTGCGGCCGAGGATGAGCTCGCAGAGCCCGCCCCGGAAACCGACCCTGCCGCTGAAATCTCACCCGAAGATCAGACTGCGTTTGAGCAGGCTATTCAGAATGTTCCAACTGCAAACGAAGTCGAAAAAGACAAGGAAGACGAGGGCGGCGCGTAAGATGCGCCGTCTTTTTGAACGCAATTCAGGCGATAATGGAAGTTCCACATGCCAATGCACTGAGGTAGCCATGAGCAACTAGGGGCTTTGGGCAACATTTGTGAAAAGAGGCGGATGAGCAAGGTTCGAATCAACGATCTGGCACGCGAGCTTGAAGTCAAGAGCAAACAGGTTCTCGACGTTCTCGCGGAACTCGGCATGGGCGCTGGCAAGACCCACTCCAGCTCGCTCGAGGACTACGAGGCCGATAAGGTTCGCGCGCAATTTGGCCACACGGGATCTACATCGTCCTCGTCGGCCTACGGCGCTTCGTCGCGCGGCGCGCAGACCATTGCGCCCAAAATCGATCTGTCGCATGTGTCCAAGCCAGGCGACGTTCTGAAGGCCA
>DATMUN010000299.1:0-15858 GCA_035563895.1 Occallatibacter sp.
ATCGCCGATGAGGTGGTGCGCCTGTCGGCGTGCTTCGGCATCTCAACCAGCGACGGCCGCTCGCCCGTGGTGGTGCTGCGTGAGGCTGAGATGAGTCTGCAGGCGGCAAAACTGACGGGGCCGGAATCGATCCAATGCTTCACAGGCAACGCGCAGGCTGGGTTGCCGGTGACATTTCTCTCGGCGAGCTCGGGAGATCGATTGCTTGCGTGGTAGGAGCGCTTACTGCGCGGAAGGCTCCTCGTCTGCTGCGCCGAGGAACTCCTGAAACACCTCGTTTGAGAGCAGGCGGCCCTGCGGCGTAAGGCGCACGGTTTGGCTGTTTGCCTCGACGAGGCCGCGCTCGGCGAGTTCGCTGACAGCGTGCAGGGCCAACTCGACCGGCTCGCTGCCGAACTCGCGGCGCAGTGCGGAGAGGCGCACACCTTCATTCATGCGGAGACCGAGGAACCAGGCCTCTTCGTGCTGGCGCGCGGGCGAGAGCCAGGCTGTCTCGGCTGGCTCGGCGCCGTCGAGGTAGGCATGCAGATCGTCAGTGGTGGTGGCGCGCAGCATGTACGCGGGCCCCTGCTCGCCTGGCTCGCGCGTTGCGCGCAGTGCCGACGACGCATCGAGACCGAGGCCGAGGTAGGAACGGCGCTCCCAGTAGCGGCGGTTGTGGCGCGACTCGAAGCCGGGGCGAGCGAAGTTGGATATCTCATATTGCTTGAGACCCGCGCACCAGAGCGTGGCGATGGCGGTCTCATACATGCGCGCGATGGTCTCGTCGCTGGGCACCAGCTCGGCATGATAGCGCGCGCCGCCGGAGAGCATCTCGCGGCCGAGGCGGGAGTCTTCATCGACCTCGAGCATGTAGACGCTGGCGTGGGGCACACCGCTCTCGACGAGCACTGTGAGCGACTCGCGCCACGAGGCGAGGGTTTGCCCGGCGAGGCCGGCGATGAGATCGACGTTGAGATTGGCGATGCCGGCGGCGCGCAGCCGCTTGAGGTCGTCGAGCACGATGGTGCGCGAGTGGAGGCGACCGCTGACGTGGGCCTCGCGGTCAATGAAGGATTGCACGCCGAGGCTGACGCGGTTGACGCCTGCGGCGGCGAGCGCGGCGAGTGTGGCATCGCTCAGCTGGCCGGGAGCGCACTCCACGGTGATCTCCGCATCGGTGTCGACGGCAAACTGGGCGCGGATGGCGGCGAATAGCTTGGCGACGAGCTCGGGCGCGAGCAGGCTGGGCGTGCCGCCGCCGAGGTAGATGGTGTCCACGGCGCGGGGGAGTTCGAGGCCATTTTCGCCGGCGAATGTGCCGGAGTTGCCGAGGTCGAGAACGAGACGATCGACGTAGCGCGCGTGCTCGCTGGCCGGGTAGACGCCGGAGGCGAAGTTGCAGTAAGTGCATTTTGAGCGGCAGAAGGGGATGGAAATATAGATGCCGATTTTGTCACCCGCAGCCGCGCTCATGCATCCATTCTTTCATGCGGGTGCGTGACGTTTACGCGCCGCGTGAAAGAATGAACGAAGGAGATGATGGTTTGAAGGGATGGCCGATTCTGGGCATTGCGATTGTCCAGATCATTCTTTTACTCGCGCACTGGTTTCTCTACTCCACATGGGTTGCACTCGGCTGGCCGATGGGGCATGAAGCCCTGGTAGTGCTGCGGGGTACGCTGCTGGCGCTGTCGTTTCTGTTTGTGGTGGCCGCGCTGCTGGGCTTTCGTCTCAACAATTTCGTGGTTTCTCGGCTGGCACTGGTTTCGTCGGTCTGGCTGGGCCTGCTGAATTTTCTCTTCTTTGGCGCGTGGGTGGCGTGGGGCGTGGACCTGGTGTTGCGCTTCGTGTTGCCGGGTAGCGCGCATCTGGCGGTGCGGCCGTGGCTGGCGACAGCGCTGGTGGCTGCGGCGGTGGTTGCGAGCATCTACGGCATGGCGAACGCGCGGATTCTGCGGCTGCGGCAGCACACGATCAAACTGGACCGGCTGCCGGAGCAGTGGCACGGGCGGCGGGCGCTGGTCTTCAGCGATGTGCATCTGGGACACATCAATCGCGAGCGGTTTGCAGGGCGCGTGGCGAAGATTGCACGGACGCTCAACCCGGACGTGGTCTTTGTGCCGGGCGACCTGTTCGACGGAGTGAATGTGGACCCGGCGAAGATTGCTGCGCCGCTGCTGGCGCTGACGCCGCCGCTGGGGGTCTACTTTGCCGATGGCAATCATGAGGAGTTTGGCGATGCGGCGCGCTACCTCGACGGCCTGAGGCGCGGCGGGTGGCATGTGCTCGACAACAAGTGCGTAGAGGTGGACGGACTGCGCATCGTGGGCATCTCGTATCCGACATCGACGCATCCGATGGCGCTGCGGCAGTTTTTGCAGGGCCTGCACCTGAGCGAGGGCGGAGCCAGCATCCTGTTGCAGCATGTGCCGAACCGGCTGCCGCTTGTGGAACAGGCAGGCGTGAGCCTGATGCTCTGCGGCCACACGCACAGCGGGCAGGTGTTTCCGTTTACGTGGATCACGCGGCGGGCGTTCGGCAAGTTCACCTACGGGCTGCAGGAGTTTGGCGCTCTGAAGGTGCTGACCTCGAGCGGGATTGGAACGTGGGGTCCGCCGATGCGGGTGGCGACGACGCCGGAAGCGGTCTTGCTCACTTTCGAGTAGCTTTCGTGCTACGCTAATGTAGCAACGTTTCTACAAGGAGGCGCGTTATGGCAATCACCACGGTTTCCAGCCGTGAATTCAACCAGGACACCGGGCGCGCCAAGAAGGCGGCGCGGAAGGGACCTGTGGTCATCACCGACCGCGGCCAGCCCTCGCACGTTCTGCTGAACATCGACGAGTACCGTCGCCTGCGCGGAGAGACAGAAAAAAACATCCTTGATCTGCTGGCGATGCCTGCAGCCGCGGAGATCGAGTTCGAGGCTCCCCGGCTGCGTGGGAAGCTGTTTCGTCCAGCGAATCTGCGATGAACTTTCTGCTCGATACGAACGTTCTCTCCGAGACACGCAAGCCCGCAGCAACGGCGCGGACCCGGGCGCGGATTGATCCGCGTGTAGCGCAATGGTTGCTCAGTGTACCGGCTTCCGCACTTCACCTGTCTGTCATTTCTATTCTCGAAATCGAGATTGGGATCCTGTTGATTGAACGGCGCGATGCGGGGCAAGCCCAGGTTCTCCGCACATGGCTTGAGAATCGCGTGCTTCCGACGTTTCGCGGACGCATCCACGAGATCGATCTTGCCGTGGTGCGACGCGCGGCGCCGCTGCATGTCCCAAACCCGTCAGAGGATCGCGATGCATTGATCGCCGCCACGGCTGCGGTTCACAAGATGACCGTGGTGACGCGAAACGTAGGGCACTTTGAGCCGCTTGGCGTGCGGGCGCTGAATCCCTGGGAGAGCTGATTCCCCGGGACGGGGCACATCGAGTACACTTGCGTTTCGATTGCAAGAGGTGCTCTCATGCTCCGAACGAGGAAACGCTTTCCCGCATTTGTCCTGACCTGCGTCCTATGCGCGCTTGGCCACGCAGCGGCAGCGCAGCCCAACACCGCTGCTGCAACCACGGGCCCGGATCTGAGCTTTCCTACGGTGCTCTACGGCGCGGCGTACTACAACGAGTACATGCCGCAGGACACGCCCACGGCGCAGGCCGAGCGGCTGGAGAAGGACGTGGCGCTGATGAAACAGGCGGGCATCAGCGTGGTGCGCATGGGCGAGTCCACGTGGAGCCTGTGGGAGCCGGAGGACGGCCGCTTCGAGTATGCGTGGATGGACCACATTGTCGACGTAATGGGCAAGGCGGGCATCAAGGTGATACTGGGCACGCCGACGTACTCAGTTCCAGCGTGGATGGCGCACCAGCACCCGGAGATTCTGGCTGACCGGCTGCCGGGCGGAATGTTCGGCGGCAATCCGCAGCCCGTGCCTTACGGCCTGCGGCAGAACATGGATACCGATTCGCCTGCGTATCGCTTCTACGCGGAGCGGCTGATCCGGCACATTGTGGCGCACTACAAGGACAACCCCACGGTGATCGGGTGGCAGCTGGACAACGAGACCGCAAGCTACGACGCCGCGAATCACGATGTGTTCGTCGGGTTCCAGCACTATCTCGAAAAGAAGTTCAAGACGCCGGAGGAGCTGAGCAAGGCGTGGTTCCTGAACTACTGGGGCGAGAATCTGCATACGTGGGAGGACCTGCCGAAACGTGACGGCACGATCTCGACCGGCTACAAGCTGGAGTGGTCGCGCTGGAGCCAGATGCGCGTGACGGACTTTCTGGCGTGGCAGGCGAAGCTGGTACGCGAGTGCGCGGGCGCGCGGCAGTTCATCACCACCGACTACGGCGGCATGATGAAGCGCGACGTGAACGAGAACACCGTCGCCGACCAGCTCGACATTGTGGCTGACAACATCTACCACGGTACACAGGACCACTACGATGGCTCGTTCCAGACGCTGCAAAGCGACTTCTCGCGCTCGCTCAAGCATGGGAACTTTCTGGTGACGGAGACCAACGCGCAGACCATCGGCTGGAGCTCAGGCAGCCAGTTCCCACCCTATGACGGGCAGCTGCGTGAGGATGTCTACACATATCTGGCGAGCGGCGCGAACATGGTGGAGTACTGGCACTGGGCCTCGATTGCGGCCAACCAGGAGACCTACTGGAAGGGCATCCTGTCACACGACCTGGAGCCGAACCGCGTGTATGACGAAATGAGCCGCACGGCGCATGAACTCCAGAAGATCGGGCCGAAGCTTGCGGGGCTGAAGATTCACAATGACGTGGCGATCCTGTGGAGCCGCGACTCTGCGAATGCGATCAGCTTTATGCCGTACGGCGGCGGCGTGCCTGCGCACAGCTGGACAAACGAGCCGGATGGCTACGTTTCGGTTGTGCAGCAGATGCACCATGCGCTCTACAACCTCAACGTCGGCGTGGACTTCGTCTTCCCGGAGACGCAGGACTTCTCTGCCTACAAGCTGCTGATTGTGCCGGTGCTCTACGTGGCTGACGATGCGCTGCTGCAGCGCATCTCAGACTACGTGAAGCATGGCGGGCACGTGGTGATGACCTTCAAGAGCGGATTTGCGAACGAGAACTCGGCGGTGCGCTGGGTGCGCGCGCCGGGGCCGCTGCGCGAGGCCGCGGGACTGAGCTACCAGGAGTTCTCGAACCTCGAGAAGCCGCTGGCGCTGAAGGGCGACCCCTTCCACGTGGGCGATGCGAACAAGGCGGAGTACTGGGCGGAGTTTCTGATGCCGGAGCACGCCAAGCCGCTGGCCTTCTACGACCACCCGTTCTTCGGCAAGTGGCCGGCGATCACGGAGAACAGCTTCGGTTCGGGCACGCTGCTGTACGAGGGCACGTATCTTTCTGACGCGTTGCAGGCGGCGATTCTGAAGCATGCACTTGAGACCGCCGGGCTGACCTCGAACGACCAGAAGCTGCCGACGACCGTTCACGTGCAACACGGGGTGAACCGCGATGGTAAGCGGCTGCACTACTACTTCAACTACTCGAGCGATGCGCAGAAGGCGGCCTACGCTTATGCAGCCGGGACCAACTTGCTGGACGGCAAGGCGGTGGCGGCGGGCCAGGAGCTGACGCTGGCTCCGTGGGACCTGGCGATCGTAGAAGAGAAGTAAGAACTGAGTAAAACCAGATGCGGCTCCCGGCGGCCCCGGGGGCCGTTTTCTATTTTCAGGACCGGAGACAGGATTTGTTGGTAGGATGTACAGTTCTAGACAAACGTTTTACTGAGGTGTCCGAATGATGTACGACCATTTTGGCAGGCGGCTAGCTATGAGCGCGCTGCTGCTTGCAACACTTGCTCTCTCCGCGCCTCTGTTTGCTCAACCGCCTGCACAGAAACCCGCTCCCGGCCCGTGGATGAACACGAGTCTTTCACCGGACGAGCGCGCTGACCTTGTGATCAAGGCCATGACGCTGGACGAGAAGGTTGCCCTGCTGCACGGGGTGGGCATGCCGACCGATGATCCGGTGACGCCGGAGAATGCGCCATCAAACCGCGGCGTTGGCTACGCGGTTGGCGTGCCGCGGCTGGGCATTCCGGGCATCGACATGAGCGACGCCGCGTATGGCGTGCGCTCGAGCGGCGTGAACGGCCGCTACTCGACGGCGCTGCCGGCGAACGTGGCTGCCGCCTCGAGCTGGGATGTGGACGCAGCGTATGAGTACGGCGCGCTGATTGGCCGCGAGCTGCGCGCGCAGGGCTTCAACATGACGCTTGGCGGCGGCGCGAACATTACGCGCGAGCCACGCAACGGACGCACGTTCGAGTACCTGGGCGAAGACCCGGTGCTGGCGGGAACGCTTGTGGCACGGCTTATCCAGGGTACGCAGTCTGCGCATGTAGTGAGCGACCTGAAGCACTACGCGCTGAACGACCAGGAGAGCGGACGCACGGCGGTGGACATCTCGATCAGCAAGCGTGCCGCGCGAGAGAGCGACCTGCTGGCGTTTGAGATTGCAGTGACCAAGGGACACCCTTCGGCCGTGATGTGCTCGTATAACCGCGTGAATGGCGACTTTGCGTGCGAGAACAACTTTCTGCTGAACGAAACGCTTAAGCAGGCGTGGAAGTTCCCGGGCTTCGTCATCTCCGACTGGGGCGCTACTCACTCGACGGAGAAGGCCTCGGCCGCGGGGCTGGACAATGAGCAGCCCGGCGACTTTTTCTACAACGCGAAGTTCAAGGCTGCGGTTGAAGCCGGGCGCATTTCGACGGCCGAGCTTGACGAGCACGTACACCGCATTCTGCGCTCGATGTTCGAGGCGGGCGTGATCGATCACCCGCGCCAGCGCAGCGTGATCGACCCCTTTGCGGGGTTTGAGACGGCGCGCAAGATCGAAGAGGGTGGCATTGTTCTGCTGAAGAACGAAAAGGCCGCGCTGCCGCTGAACGCAGCAAAGATCAAGTCGATTGCAGTGATCGGCGCGCACTCGGATGTGGGCATGATCTCGGGCGGCGGCTCGGCGCAGGTGGACCCGATCGGCGGCAACGCCATCATGCCTCCGGGCGAGGGCGCGACGCACTGGCAGGACCACATCTGGTTCCCGAGCTCTCCGCTGAAGGCGATCAAGGCGCGTGCGCCGCAGGCTACGGTCAGCTACGACCCGGGCACAGACGCGGCTGCCGCGGCAGAGGCGGCGAAGAAGGCCGACGTGGCGATTGTGTTTGCGTACCAGTGGGAGGCCGAAGGTATGGATCTGCCCAGCATGTCATTGCCGGAGCACCAGGACGATATCGTTGCGGCGGTGGCGGCGGCAAATCCGCACACCATTGTAGTGCTCGAGACGGGCAGCCCGGTGACGATGCCGTGGGTGGAGAAGCCGGCGGCGATTCTGGAAGCGTGGTACAGCGGCAGCGATGGCGCGAGCGCTGTGGGCAACATTCTGTTCGGCACGGTGAACCCGAGCGGCAAGCTGGCGAACACCTTCCCGAAGAGTGAAGCGGACCTGCCACATCCGGTGGTGACGATGCCGCCGCCTGCATCCGATCACTTCGACGGACCGGCCTCGCCGGAGCAGTGGGCCAAGGGCTTGCCGCCCTTCCCGGTGGCTTACGACGAAGGCGTGAAGGTGGGCTACAAGTGGTATGACGCGGAGAAGAAGCCGGTGCTGTTCCCGTTCGGCTTTGGGCTCTCGTACACGACGTATGCCTACAGCGACCTGAAAGTGGCTGAGGGCGACACGGTGAAGGTGACCTTTACGCTGGCCAACACCGGGGCGCGCGCGGGTGCGGAGGTTGCAGAGGTTTACGCTGCACTGCCTGCTGCCGCGCAGGAGCCTCCGAAGCGGCTGGTGGGCTTTGCCAAAGTGAAGCTGGACTCGAAGCAGAAGCAGACGGTGACGGTGGAGGTGGACAAGAAGTATCTGTCGATCTTTGACGAGGCGAAGAATGACTGGTCGCTGCTGCCCGGGGAGTACACGATTCTGGTTGGCGGCTCGTCGCAGGACCTGCCGCTGAAGACGACTGTAACGCTGAAATAATACGCTCCTCCGTAAGACTGAAAGGCCTGCATGCTGCTTGCATGCAGGCCTTCTTTTGCTTGGAGCTGCTACTTGACGAGCTTCAGCGTGGGCTTCGGTTTGGGCTGGAGCTGGCTCGGGTTGTTCACGAGCAGAAACTTGAGATTCGGCCAGTCGGTGGGGATGGGCTCGAACTTAGCGTCGGGCCACTCGGTGGGAATGGGCATGCCTTTGGCGCGCGGAAAGAGCATGGGGGCCTGATTGCGGGCCTGGAGGTCTGGAGCGAACTGTGGATTGAGGTGGAACGGGTTCGGCGCGGGATTGGCGTTTGGCTGCGGGTTGGGCCGTGTTTCGGGCAGCGTTGCACTGGGGCCAGTGGAGCTGGGTGAGTGCGGCGCAGGGCGTACGGACTGGGACCACCCGGTCGTGGCTGCTGCTGCGATTACCGCCAACGCAAGAAGACGCATGGCACACCGCCTGCTGAGTTAGACTCCCGTGCACGCATACACGATAGCACTGCGACAGAACACACGGCGTGTGACGCACTGCTCGCTGTGCGCTCGCGACGCGACTGTGCCGGAAGGGATACTGCTACTCGGCTTCTGGTGGTAGCTGTTCGAGCAGGCGTTTCCATGTCTTCTGGTTTTTGCGGAAGCTCTTCTTCAGGTCTTCAAGGATGCGCTCGAAGTCGGAGTTGGTGTGCAGGTTGTTCCATGCCGGGTTCTTCTGGAACCATGGGTAGTTCTCGTTGCCGAGATAGATGGCGCGGCGCAGCCAGTGGAGGGCTTCGCTGGAGTCGCCTTCGACGGCGAAGTAGCTGGCGAGGCGGTAGGCCATCTCGCCATCGGCTTCGGCTGCGGTGAGCGTGTCGTCCTTGAGCAGTGCGGCGGCGTGGGCGCGCTCGCCTACCTGCACGTAGCACATGGCGAGCGTGGGCACGGCGATGCGCAGTTGTTGGTCGTCGCGGATGACGCCCTCGAGAATCTCAATGGCCGCGTGCAGGTTGCCGATGCGCATCTGCTGATAGCCGGAGGACGTGCGCAGCAGCGGATGGCGCGGCTCGAGTGCGAGGCCTTTTTCGAGTTCGTCGCCAGCAAGCTCCAGCTGGTTTTGATAGTGATAGACGCGCGCGCGGTGGTTATAGAGGATGGCGGCGTTGGCGGGGTTGAGCTTGAGCGCGCGGCTGAACTGGTGCAGCGCTTCTGGGTACATGCCGTCGCCGCGCAGAGCGAGGCCGGCGACCATGTGCATGTTCCAGTCGTTGGAGGCGGTGGCGAGCAGGTTGGCGACACCGTGGCGCGCCGACTCCTTTTCGCCGCGCGAGAGCAGCATGTAGATGCGGTAGAGATTCGCTTCTGCGTGATCGGGCTCGAGCTTGAGCGCTTCATCGAAGGCGCGGCGCGCGTGCATGACATGAATCTGGCCGCCGAAGCCGTGGCGCGCGTATTGCAGCTCGGCCACGCCGAGGCCGCTCCAACCAGCGGCGAACTGCGGGTCTTTGGTGGTGACGCTGGTGAAGAGCGCGCAGGCGCGGTCGAGATCGTCGCGCGAGCCGGTGCGCACCATGAACGAGCTGAGCAGGGCACGGGCCTGTAGATACTCCTCACTAACAGGGCCGGGCAGCGAGGCATCAGCCGTGGAGGTGCGCGAGACATCGGTCTGCTCATGCGAGCCCATGCCATGCAGTGCGGCGAAGACCTCGTTGGATATCTCAGTCTGTACGGCGATGAGGTCGAGCGACTCGACCTGGATGGCTCCACCGGAACGCACGCTCTGCGAGCCTACGTCGAGCAACTGCCAGTTGAGATCGAAGCCGTGGTCGGAACGCACGAAGCTGCCTGCGAGCACGAAGGAAACGAGCAGGCGCTGGCCCACGGAGAGCGGGTCCATCTGCGCGATGGGCAGCGTCATAAGCGTGCTGGAGGGACGCACGACTAGATCGGGAATGCGCGCAAGGCGCGCGGCGATGGCGTCTGCAAGTGCGTAGCCGTAGAGCGGCGCAACCTCGGTGGCTCCGAGATTGGTGAAGGGCAGCACGACGAGCGAGTTCTGCGGCGTCTTGTCTGTGGAGGACTCGCGGAAGCGCTCGGCGAGCATGGAGAGGAAGCCGGTGGCGCGCTTCTCGGCTTCGGCGCTGTTGACGGGCAGGTTGGCGGCGGCGTCGCCGGGAATGATGCCGGTTTCGATCTGCAGCGCCTTCATGATGGTCTTGAGGGCCTCGCGCACGTCGGCGGCGGTGGAGTAGCGCTGCGCTGGATTCTTCTCGAGGCAGGTGGCGATGACGCTCTTGAGTTCGGGCGCGATGGTGGGCACGATCTCGGTGAGGTCGGGCGGATCAGAGAACTGGATGGCGCGGATGGCCTGGAAGTCTTCGGCATCGGGGCGCGTGAAGGGGTGGCGGCCGCTGACGAGCTCGTAGAGAATGACGCCGAGGGCCCACACATCCGACTGCACGCTGGACTGGCCGGTGACGAACTGCTCAGGGGCCATGTAGCGGATGGTGCCGCCGCGCGCGGTGTATGTTGCGGCAACGGATGCATCCTTGGCGAGCGCGGGCTTGCCGGGGTCGAAGCCTGCTTCCTCAGGGTGCAGGCGGCGGGCGAGGCCGAAGTCGAGGATTTTGACCAGACCGCCTTCAGTGAGCATCACGTTCTGCGGCTTGAGGTCGCGATGGAAGATGCCGAGCGAGTGTGCGGCCTGCAGGCCGTCGGCGATCTGGATGCCGACGGAGAGCACGAGCTGCGGACTGCCGGGGCCGCGCGCTATGAGCTGATCGAGCGACTGGCCGGGCACGTACTGCATGACGATGTAGCCCTCGTCGCCGGTCTCGCCGACTTCGTAGATTGCGCAGACGTTGGGGTGCTCGATGGCCGAGGCAAGGCGCGCCTCGCGCAGCACGGTGGAGCGCATCTGCTGCGCGGAGAGCAGACCGGCGCGCAGAATCTTGAGCACCACGGGGCGCTGCAACAGCGTATCCGTGGCCAGGTAGACGACGCCCGCGCCGCCCGCGCCAAGCTTGCGGACAATCTCATAATGCTCGATGGTTCTTCGTTTCATCACTTGCTCTCTAGTTTACTTGCAGCGATGTAAAGATTCTGGAAAAGCGCGGTTGACGCGCAAGAGAAAAGCCCTCGGGACAATGCCGGAGGGCTTTTTGATCGGAATGGAACCTACGACTATTTGGCCGAGGAGGGCTTGAAGCCGGAGATGCCGTAGTAGGTGATGAAGAGGTAGCAGACGATGGGCAGCACGAAGGCGTGCTGGATGCCCATGTGATCTGCCATGAGGCCGAAGAGCGGAGGAATGGCCGCGCCGCCGACGTTGCCGATGGTGATGACGCCGGAGCCCTTCGAGGTCATGGGGCCGAGCTCGGCGATGCCGAGGGCGAAGATGGTGGGATACATGATGGAGTTGGCGAGACCGCAGAGGACGAGGCAGGCAACGGCCGCCGTACCTGAGGTGACCATGCCTGCGGCCATGAGCAGGATGCCGAAGATGCCGAGAACGACGAGCAGCTTCTCGGGCCGGATCTTGGTCATGAGTGCGCTGCCGGCGAAGCGGCCGAGCATGATGAGCAGGTAGTAGATGGTGACGAGGAATCCGGCGACCTTCAGATCGCTGATGCCCTGCTCCTGCGCGAAACGCACGCCGATGGCGGCCAAGGCGATCTCGACGCCGACGTAGAAGAAGATGCCGAACATGCCGAAAACGACGTGGGAGTAGCTCCAGATGGAGCGGCCGCCGGTAACGCCGTCCTCGCCCGGGCGGAAGGCGCGGGTGAGGTTGACGGTGGGTAGATGGAGCCCCATGACGACGAAGCCGAGCACGAAGAGCGCGGCAGCGATGACGATGTAGGGCGTGATGAGCATGTGCGCCTGCTCGGTGGCGGTGCCGGTCTTGCTGGCGTTGGTGAGGATGAAGGTGGTGGCGACGACGGGCGCGAACGCCGATGCGGCCGAGTTGAAGGCCTGCGCGAGGTTCACACGCAGCGCGGCGCTGTGCTCCGGACCGAGAATGGCGGCGTAGGGATTGGCCGAAGTCTGCAGCGCGCAGACGCCGGTGGCGAGCAGAAAGATAGCGCCGAGCGTGAGCGGAAAGCTCACGGAGTTGGCTGCGGGAATGAAGGCCAGCGCGCCCAGCACCATGATGAAGAGCGAGATGACCATGGTCTTCTTGTAGCCGACCTTCTCAATGAGCTTGCCCGAAGGCACGGAGAAGACCAGATACGCCAGGAACCATGCGGCGGTGGCCAGCATGGCCTGACCGTAGCCAAGCTGGAAGGTCTCTTTCAGCTTGCCGACGAGCTGATTGTTGAGGCTGGTCAGAAATCCGAAGATTCCGAACAACGCGGCGACGATGATGAAGGGCACTGTGTAGTTGGGTGCGCCCTGAGCCGCGGGTGAAGAGGATCGGGTAGCCATGCGCGAGAGTTCTCCGCTTTCGTAAAGATGAGGGCCGGTTGGCCGGCGCTAATGATTGAGTGGCCGGCCGAAGCGCAGCATGCGACACGCGATGCAGCGCAAAGAAACTCGGTTGAAGTACGGTCACCACTCTACGAACAATGGCGGATTGTGTCCAGCGGATTATGAAAATGTTTTCATTCGCCGCCTCATCTGCCTGCGACGAGCGCGCCATTTACACTGGAAGTGCATGATTCCCACGCTTACATGGACGCCTGAGGGCGTCCGTTTTATCGATCAGACCAAGCTTCCGCTTGAAGAGAGCTACGTGCTCGCCACGAACTATGAACAGGTTGCGGACGTGATCGTGACCATGGTGGTGCGCGGCGCTCCGGCGATCGGCGTTTCTGCCGCGTACGGTGTGGCGCTGGGCGCGCTCGGGACCAAGGCCGCCACGACGGCCGAGTTTGCGCCGGAGTTCGAGCAGATTTGCGCACGGCTGGCGGGGACGCGGCCTACGGCGGTGAATCTGTTCTGGGCTATCGACCGCATGAAGAAACTGTTCGCCGAGCAGCTTGCAGCGGGCGCTTCGCTGGCCACGGTCAAGGAGCGAATCCTGGCCGAGGCGAATGCGATGTACGAGGAAGACATTGCCGCGTGCAAGGCGATGGGCGCCTTTGGCGGCGCGCTGCTGCCGGACGAGGGTGGCGTGCTGACGCACTGCAACGCCGGGGCGCTGGCAACGTGCGGCTACGGCACGGCGCTGGGCGTGATTCGCTCGGCGGTGGAGCAGGGCAAGAATGTGCACGTTTACGCGGACGAGACGCGGCCGTTTTTGCAAGGCGCGCGGCTTACGGCGTGGGAGCTGATGGCGGACAACATTCCGACCACGGTGATCTGCGACAACATGGCGGCGAGCCTGATGCGCGCGGGCAAGATCAAGGCTGTGGTCGTGGGCGCGGACCGCATTGCGGCGAACGGCGACTTCGCCAACAAGATCGGCACGTACAACGTGGCGATTCTGGCGAAGGAGCACGGCATTCCGTTCTACTGCGCGGCGCCGTGGTCTACGGTGGACATGGCAACGGCGACGGGCGATGCGATTCCGATCGAGGAGCGCAATGCGGTGGAGGTGACGCACCACGGTGGCAAGCAACTGACGCCGCATGGCGTGGGCATCCGCAACCCGGCCTTTGACGTGACGCCTGCGAAGTACACGACGGCGATTATCACCGAGCGCGGTGTGCTGCATGCGCCGTTTGGCGAGAGCCTGAAGGCGATGGAGCAGGCGGGATAGTCGCGCTACCGGCTCAGATTGATCTGACCTGACCCGATCAGCCTCTGTGTCCCATCCTTTCTGCATTCTGTATGGAAGGGATGGGAGTGCACGATGCGTATCTCGATACGGATCAATCAACCTGATCTGTATCGTCCTCAAATGGGTGCCGCACGGGGATCATACTCCGATGCAGGATGCGTGTGATCACAATATCCTCTGCACCCAGACGACGATAAAACAGAACGTGGCTCCCGCACTCAAGGCGGCGTAATCCAGGGCGTATCTCATTGCATGCACGTCCTAACTCCGGATTATCACCAAGCAAAGAGACTGTATTCTCAATTTGTCTTAGATACTGGACAGCCTGACGCCTGCCCCAGGTTTCCAAAGTGTAGAGGCCGATCTGTTCAAGATCTGCCTCTGCCCTCCGGCTAAATCGCACGCTGGACACAGCTATCCGCGCCTCTTCTCTAGCTTCAGCTTCCCGCGCACACGTGCAAACACATCACCACGCGCCAGCCCACTCGAATCACCTTCGTCGATTGCATTGCGCAATGCGGCAAGCTTCGCCTCGTACATGTGTTCCTCGCGATCAAGACTGCGCAGAGCGGTGCGTACCACTTCGCTGGCACTTTCAAATTGCCCGCTGGCAACCTTAGCCAGCACAAAGCGGTCGAGCTCATCCGTCAAATTCACGTTCCGTGTCGGCATTCCGCACCTGCCTTCCTGTTGCCCTTGGCCATGAATTCGCTGAAGAAGAACGAAGCCGAAGGGGCTGCGATCATTCTTCAATGAACCTTTACCTCATCAGCTTAGGCGAAATTGGCAATTTTTGCCAAGCCTCTTGAGAGAAGATCCAAGTGCCTGCTGTGCTGGACATGGAACTGGCTCAGAATCGAGCTCGGTGAGGGCAGTGCCACCCTCAGCCGCTGATGCCCTTTGACCCGAGCTGCTTTTTTGTCGGCAGGATTAAGGCCACGCCCTTTTGAGCAACTGATTTTATGAGGTAGGCGCAGGAAACAGGTACAGTGAGGAGTGCTTCCGCTTCTCAATCTCGTGCGTTTGCGGCAGCGGTCGCTGGTGCGCGCGGTTCTGCTCACGCTGGGCGCGTTTGTCGCGAGCCTGCTGTTGGCGGGCTTTCCGCATATTGAGAAGCTGCATGGCTCGCCGTGGCAGTTTGCCTGCCTGCTGGTGGCGGCATGGGGTATGGCGGAGACGGCGCGCTGTCTGCATCGCCGCTGGAGCCTGTACCACGCGGGCGTGCTGCTGCTGCTCTACACCGACCTGATGATTCTGACGATGATCGTATTTCTGGTCGCTTATGAATAAGGGCACCAGATTTTTCTGCCTGGTTTGCGCAGTGCCGTGTAGGATGTGCATGACGCGACGCTGGTGCGTGGTACGGTCCAGCGCAGCGAACTTCCCACAGGAGTGAATGAAATGCTGAAGGGCTTTCGTGATTTCATCTTTCGCGGCAACGTGCTCGATCTCGCGGTCGGCGTCATCATCGGCGGAGCATTTGGCACGGTTGTCACTTCGCTGGTGAAGGATATCTTTACGCCGTTCATCGGGAGCCTGGTGGGCAAGCCAGACTTTGGCGCCATTGCCATCGGCACCATCATGGTCGGCAACTTTCTGAACGCGATCATCTCCTTCCTGCTGGTGGCGGCGGCGGTGTACTTCTTCATCGTGCTGCCGGCCAATGCGCTGACGGCGCGCATGAAGAAGCCCGAGACCGCGGCGGCGGCGACGACCAAGGCCTGCCCTGAATGCCTGAGCGATATTCCGCTGGCAGCCAAACGCTGCGCACACTGCGCCCAGCCGGTAGCCTAAAGCACTGCGTGCGGCGCGCTGATCGCTCGCGGGGCAGTGTGCGGCATTGCGTCGGTTTAATTCAGGGATCAGGGAACTGGTTTCAGGGATCAGAAAACAAGAATCGTGGCGGGGAAGGTCGTGCGACTTTCCCCGCTGTTCTTGTGTTGCGCTAGTCAAGGGAACGCAGGGCGGGCGAGGCGGCGAAGAAGGCTGCGAAGCTGAGGGCTGCGAGGCTGGCCATGGCGGCCAGGGCGTGGCCGGTGTCGACGTGGCGCGAGAGCTCGCCTGCGAGCAGCGCGCCGAGAGGCGGCAGGCCGAGGAAGCTTGTGGTGTAGATGCTGAGCACGCGGCCGCGCATCTCGTCTGACGCGAGATGCTGG
>DATMUN010000300.1:0-3529 GCA_035563895.1 Occallatibacter sp.
GCGCTGGGTGTGCCGATTGAGCTGACGCCGGAGCTGGCTGTGGAGTGCCTGCGAGCTACTGGATTTGTGTATCTGCATGCGCCGCTCTACCATCCGGCGATGAAGGCAGTGGGGCCGCTGCGCAAGGCGCTGGGCTTTCGCACTATCTTCAACCTTGTCGGGCCGCTGACCAACCCGGCGCGGGCGGAGACGCAGGTGATCGGCGTGCTGGCGCCGAGCCGCGTGCTGCTGGTGGGCCGCACGCTGGTGGAGCTGGGCACGCGGCGGGCATTCGTGGTGCACGGAACGGATGGAATTGACGAGCTGACGACCACGGGAGAGAGCGTGGTGGCGCGCGTGGAGCGGAACGACGAAGGCAAGGCCGTGCTGAAGGCGGCTCGCGTTACTCCGGAGATGGCCGGGCTGCCGCATGCGAAGCTCGAAGAGTTTATCGGCGGCGACATTGCGACCAACCGCGGGCTGCTCTATGACGTGATTACCGGGATTCCGGGGGCACGGCGCGATATTGTGCTGCTGAATGCTGCGGCGGTGCTGGTGGCTGCGGGGATCGCGGGCGATCTGAAGGAAGGCGTTGCGCGCGGGGCTGAGGCGATTGACTCCGGCGAGGCGGCGGTGACGCTGGCGAAGCTGAGGGAGTTTGGGGAGAAGTACGGAAAAGCGCAGTAGACGTACAACCCAATGCGAGCGAGAAACGTCGAATGGCTGGGCTACGCTTCCCTGCTACCCAGAATGAGGACTCTTTCGATGATGCGACACGCACGTGTTTTTCTTTGCCTGTACGGCGGCTTTGCGCTGGCCACTGCGGCTACAGCGCAGCAGGTTGCTCCACCGCAGCTTGTGATCAGCGCGGCGAATCGCACGCTGGCGGTGACGGCGCAGGACAATGTTTCGGTGGAGCCGGAGATTGCTGTTCTGCATGTGGGCTTTGACACGCAGCCGGAGGACGCGAAGGCGGCCTATGCAGACGGCGCGCGCACTTCGAACACGATCATTGCGGCGATC
The DNA here is from genome assembly GCA_035563895.1 of Occallatibacter sp. Classification (GTDB taxonomy): domain Bacteria; phylum Acidobacteriota; class Terriglobia; order Terriglobales; family Acidobacteriaceae; genus Telmatobacter. Next base: position 1,003 of record DATMUN010000300.1, read on the forward strand.
AAGGCTGAGGGCATTACGGAGAGCGCGATCCGCAGCGAGTCGCAGTATCTGACGCGCGACTGGAAACAACAGCACAAGTTCAAGCTGACGCAGCAGTGGACGGTGCGCGTGCCGGCGGAGCGCGCGGCGGAGGTGCTGGATGCGGCGATCACTGCTGGGGCGACTTCAAGCGGCGAGATTGAGTGGACGGTGAAGGACGAGCGGGCGCTGGAGACGCAGGCGCTGGAGAAAGCTGCTGCGCGAGCACGGCAGAACGCCGAGACGCTGGCCCGGGGGATGGGCGTGAAGCTGGGCGCGGTGGTCTACACCAGTAACGAGGTTTCCGGCGGCGTGATGCCGCGTGTGCGGATGATGAGCGCAATGTCGGCTGCGAAGACAGCGGACCAGGCGCAGGCGCTGGCGATTGAGCCGCAAAAGGTGACGCGCGATGCCACGGTTTACACCGTGTTTGCGATTGAGTAGGGTGCGGAGCAGCTTGCGAGACGCGGGCTGAAAAAACCGTTGTAGGATAGCCGCATGCCGTTTCCTATTCGTACCTGCGTCGTTTGCGGAGATGAGTTCGAACTGCGGCCAGACAAACCGGGGTTTGCCAACCGCTGCCCTTCGTGCAGCGAGCCGGAAGAGGACGAGCCAACCGGTTCTGGCCTAGCAAGCGAGGACCCGGAGCTGAACACGGCAAGGCGTAAGGCCATGCGTGACATGCTCTACCGCAAGGAAAGCTGAATCAACCCAGGGGGCTGGAGTTTTCCAGCCCCTTGCATCGTTTGACCTGGGCTGCGCATCTGATAGATAGTCGTTTGAACAACTAATATTTCCACCTGATCGCGGACCAGCACGGAGGCATCCTAATATGACCACGAACGCCAAGCGCCAGCCAACCATCTTTATTCCCCACGGTGGGGGGCCCTGCTTCTTTATGGACTGGACCTGGGGGCCGGCGGATACGTGGGAACGGACGCGCGGCTTTCTGGAGGGGTTGGCGTCCACGCTGCCGGAGTCGCCGAAGGCGCTGCTGGTGGTGAGCGGGCACTGGGAGGAGGCGGGCTTCACGGCGTCGACTGCCGAGCGGCCTGAGCTGATCTTCGACTACTACGGCTTCCCTGAGCACACGTACAAGCTGACATGGCCGGCGCCGGGTGATCCGGCTCTGGCGGCGCGAGCCACGAAGCTACTGAAGCAGGCGGGGCTGTCTGCGGCTACCAGCGCTACGCGGGGCTACGATCACGGCGTGTTTGTGCCGCTGAAGGTCGCATTTCCCGGAGCGGAGATTCCGACGGTGGCGCTGTCGCTCTCGTCGTCGCTGGACCCGGCGGTACACATCGCGGCCGGGCAGGCGCTGGCTTCGCTGCGCGATGAGGGCGTACTGATTGTGGCGAGCGGCATGAGCTTCCACAATCTGCGCGGCTACATGCGGCCGGAGACACCGGAGCGGGCGCGGGCCTTTGATGCGTGGCTGACGCAGGCCGTGGAGTCACCCGCTGAAGAGCGCACGAAGCTGCTGGCGGCGTGGCGCGAGGCACCGTTTGCCGCGTACTCTCACCCGCGCGAGGAGCACCTGATTCCGCTGATGGTGGCGGCAGGCGCGGGCGGGGATGCGCCGGGGAAGCGCATCTTTACGGACGAGCCGATGGCGGCGCAGATCAGCGCGTACCGCTTCGACTAAGGCAGATCAGGCTTTGGCGCTGGTGGACTGCTGCGCGGCGGCAAGTGCCTGTTGAAGAGCCTGCTGCGTGCTGATGCCGAGGTAACCGTCTACGTCTTTGACCGTGACGCCGAGGCTGCTGGCGATGGACTGAACGCTCTGGCCCTGCGTGTGGAGCAACTTGGCCTGCGCCTTGGCGGAGAGCTTGACGGTGTCGTCTGTATCGGCGGAGCTGGTTTGCGTGGCGGCGGCAGTGGCCGTGGTGGACTTGCTGGTGGACTGCTGGGAAGTCTGGTAGGTCTCGGTTGCCGAGCTGATGCCGTTGATCGCGGCCATCTCTGTCTCCCTTTGGCGCGGGCGCGTGGATTCGGCAGCATTGGGCCACCTGGCGGGTATATCGGCTGCTTGTGTGTGCTCTTTAGCGCGGGTGTGCGAAGACCGCTCCGGAATGACATGGGCAATCGAGCGAGAGATTGGGCGATCAGCGGAGCAGGAAGCCAGCGACGGCTCCGCCGAGGATCAGCCAGGTGGCGTTCACTTCAAAAAACAGCAGCAGTATGGCGCTGATGAGGCCGAAGGCCCAGGTGCGCAGATCGACCAGCGCGGCGCGGCCCAGCACCAGGCCGACGGAGGCCATGAGAGCGACGGCGGCGGCATTGACGCCGTCTAGAAACGCTGCGGCGAGCGGCGAACGGCGCATGCGGCTGGCGAGTGCGCCTACGGCGGCGGCGAGGAAGAACGAGGGCAGGAAGATGGCGACCGTGGCCACCACTGCTCCCTGCCAGCCGTGGAGCAGGTAGCCGAGGAATGTGGCCGTGGCGAAGACGGGGCCAGGCGTGACCTGCCCTGCCGTCACGGCGTCTAGAATCTGCGAGGCGGTGAGCC
>DATMUN010000301.1:0-5517 GCA_035563895.1 Occallatibacter sp.
ATGAAATGACGCTGTATCTGCATCTGCACAAGCCGCCGGGAGAGGGCGCGCGGGCGCATGTGCAGGCGGATGTGGCGAAGGATGTGTGGCGGCGATTGAGCGGGGAGCCGCAGCCTTGGCGGATTACGTTGGATGCGGATCGGCTGTTGCTGCTGGGGTGAGGGGCTTGCTTTCCCACCCGGGGGGGTTGGGGTGTGGCTGGCGCTTGAACCTTCCTTTACAAGCGGGTTCCAAGAAAAACAACTCTGAATCCGACTTTCGGCGGATTTGTGTTCTGTGTTGCCGGGAGTAACGTTCGAGTCGGCTTAAGGAGACGTGTTTTTGAGGTGCGAGTATTGCTTGGGGTTTGGCTGGTGAAGAAAACGCTGGCGGGATTGCAAATGTTTACAGCACCGCACCCTCGAAAACTTTTTTGCGCTCTCGCGTGAGCCAGCACAGGGTTTTAACTTTCGGAGGAAATATGCATTCTCGCTTCAGGATGCCATTTGGCGCGTACCAATTGCTTTTGGCGATTCTGTTTCTGGGGCTTCAACCGTTCGTCTTTGCCCAGGGCACGAGTGCCAGCCTGACGGGCACGGTGACGGACGCGTCCGGTGCAGCGGTGGCCGGCGCCTCGATCAAGATCGTCAACACGGACACGAATTTTTCGCAGGTGACAAAGTCGGATGGAGTCGGCGTGTATCTGCTGCGCGCGATTCCCATTGGGCACTACAAGCTGCTGGTGGATGCGAACGGCTTTTCGAAGTATCAGCAAGAGGGCCTGGTGCTGACTACGAACATGGCCGCGACGCAGAATATCTCGCTTCAGGTTTCCGCGGGCAAGACCGAGGTGGTGATGGTGACCTCGGACGCGGAGCTGGTGAACACTACCTCTGCCGAGCTTGCGACGACGGTGGGAGAGGCGGCGATCTCTGAACTGCCGCTGAATGGACGCGATCCGTCGAGCCTGGTGCTGCTGGCTCCGGGCACATCGAATGTGCGGCAGCATGGCGGCGAAGGTACGCAGACGGGTTTCTCGTTTGACACCGAGTCCGGCGCGAGCTCGAATGGCGGCCGCCAGGGCAGCACGTTCTACATGCTGGATGGCGTGAGCAACATGGACAACTACAACCTGCTGACAGCGCCGTTTCCGAATTCGGACGCCACGCAGGAGTTCAAGGTCATTACGAACAACTCCGGTGCGCAGTTCGGCTTTGCGCCGGGCGCGGTGGTTTCGATTGCGACCAAGGGCGGCACGAACAGCTTTCATGGCGGCGCGTTCTGGTTTGTGCGCAACAACGATCTGAATGCCAGCGACTGGTTCAGCCACTCGGTGGACATGATGAAGCGCAACCAGTATGGCGGGTATGTGGGCGGGCCGATCATCAAGAACAAGCTGTTCTTCTTCGGGAACTTTCAGGGCACTAAGCTGGGCTGGACCTCATCGAACCTGAGGACCACTACGCCGACGACTGCGATGCTGGCGGGCGACTTCAGCGGCCTGGGGCAGGATTTGAACGGTCCCTTCGCGCTGAATCCGACAACCGGGAATCACGATCAGCTGGACACGAGCATTGCCAGCCTGAATGCGGCGGCGGTGACGATCACGACCACGGGCTTGCCGCGAGGCGGGTCGCAGACGGCGACGGGCGACATGTTCTACACGCAGCCTGCGCTGCACAACACCTACAACGAGGGCACGGCCAAGCTGGACTACACGCTCTCGCCCTCGCAGGCGCTCTCGCTGCGCTCTTACACGAACTACATGACGCAGCCTTCGGTGGACATCCCGGGCAACATGGAGAGCGTGTATAACCACCAGGCGTGGACGGCGGCCTTCTGGGAGGAGATGTACTACTTCAACAACGTGTTGTCGCACAGCTGGACGATCAATCCGACAACCGTGAATACGCTCTCTGTGTTCTGGAACCAGATGAGCGCGCACAACGGAGCGCAGGCGCGGGACTCAAGCAACAAGCCGATGTGCCTTTCGCGCTACATCAACATCAACGAGCTGCCGGGCTCCTGCTACATGGGCTCTCTCGAAGTTACAGCGGGCTATTCGATCTACAGCGGATGGGTGGAGCCTTCGCAGGAGGTTCGCAATACGCTGGGCCTGGTGGAGACGGTGAGCAAGCAGCTGGGCAAGCACTCGCTCACGACGGGCATCGACGTGATGCATCAGCAGGCGGTGGAGAATACGCAGTGGCCAACGCAGCCGACGATTGCATTCAATGGAACGTTCACGGGCAATGCGCTGGCTGACTTCATGCTGGGCTATGCGCAGGAGTACATGCAGGGCGCGGGCGAGATCGCATCGGTGGCCGGCTGGCAGATTGGGCCGTTCTTCCAGGATGACTACCGCATCAGGCCGAACCTGACGGTGAACCTCGGTGTCCGCTGGGACCCGAACATGGCACCAACTTCAGCGGGCGCACGCGGCGCTGCCTTCGTCGCCGGACAGCAGAGCACGGTGTTCCCGAATGCTCCGAAGGGGCTGATCTTCCCGGGAGACACGGGAATGACGGCAACGCTGATGCCGGACTCCTATGGCTACTGGGAGCCTCGCGTGGGTATTGCATACCAGCCGAGCGCTCTGCCGCACACCGTGATTCACGCGGGCTTTGGCATGTTCACGGGGCCGCTGGCGTACTCGATGTACAACCATGCGGCGGATATCGCGCCGTTCAGCCCGACGTTCGACTTCTACGGATGGTGCGGAACGTGCGCGAAGGACACGGCAGCGACGGGCTACATCAACTTCAGCGATCCGTGGAGCAGCGAGCACTCGCCGGTGGCTTCGAGTCCGTTCCCGGACACGTATGGCTGGGCATCGACTTCGTACAAGCCGTCGTCGAGCTTCGTCTTCAGCAGCACGGGAACCAACCTGGGGCAGTCGTTCTCGCGTGACTTCAAGCTGGGGATGACGCAGAGCTGGAGCTTCTCTGTAGAGCAGCAGATTACGCCGGTGATGGTGGTGCGCGGGGCCTATGTGGGCAGCCAGAGCTATCACCAGTCGCTGGCGATCGACCTGAACACGGATGTGAACTGGGTTGCGCCGTACTCGCAGTTTGCGAAGATTCTGGAGAATCAGAGCATCGGTACGGCGAGCTATCATGCACTGCAGCTGGGCTTCGAGCGCAAGCTCTCGAAGGGGCTCCAGGTGCAGTCGAACTTCACGTGGTCGCACGCAATCGACCTGGCTGCTACGAGCAACGTGACGTATGGCAGCCCGGCGCTGGGCAATCCGTTCGACCTGAATTGGAACCGCGGCAACTCCTCTATGGATATGCCGTGGAGCTGGGTGAGCAACTTCATCTACCGGATGCCCTCGCTGAAGAACCAGGGCAAGCTGATGAACCAGGTGCTGGGCGGCTGGGAGCTGAGCGGCATTGTCAGCGCGCAGACGGGCAATCCGTTCTCTGTGATGTCGGGTGCGAACAACTCGGGCACGAACCTGTGGATCGACCGCGCGGATTCGGTTGCGGGTGTCTCGACCAACATTGGCAAAGGCGGACGCCAGGACTGGGCCTATGGCGCGGGCTGGTTCAACAAGGCAGCCTTCACGAACGGCGCGACCTTCGGCGACACGGGCCGCAATGCGTACTGGGGGCCGGGCGTGTTCACGACGGATGCGGCGATTATGAAGAGCTGGAGCCTGTATGAGGGCACGAAACTGACCTTCCGGTGGGAGGCCTTCAACGCGACGAATCACCCGAACTTCGGCAATCCCGACAGCTCGCAGTGGGGCGGGTCGCACACGGGCATCATCAGCGGTCTGGGGAATATTCCGCCGCGCGTGATGCAAGGGGCGCTGAAGCTCACGTTTTAGTGCGTCACTAAGTTGCTTCCAGGGCAGCCGGAAAAAGACCTCCGGCTGCCCCCATTTTTTTGCGCGAGCTTTGCCGACGCGGGAGGTGGATGGATGCTGACGCTGGAGCTGGGTGATGTCTCCGAAATTCGTGGCATAAGTCACAAAAGCAACGGCGGGTCTTTCGGCAGCGTTTGGCCTAAAGCGGCCAAACGCTGCTCAAGATGACAGGGCAATTTATGATGCGGCTTCGGGGACGGGACACCAGGTCTCTGACCGGATGATTTCGTTCTTCTAAGCTTTGTGCTTTCCTGCCCATTCCGCAGAAGGCGCGGAATGGATGGGGCACGGAGTTGGTTCAAATTCAAGCGGTCAGAGACCTAGTTAGACTCCTTTGTAATGGCGTCTGCGGCGTTGCCGGCAACTACCCAGCTTGCGGAGCCGGCTACTACGGCTTCATCTTCGAACCAGAGGAATCCGAAGTCGTCAATGCACTCAGGAAAGTCCGGCTTGATGATGATGTATCCCGGAATGAGGGCGCCCGGGATATACGCGTTGTCTCCGCGATTGTTGCTGTAGGTCCTGGTCTTTGAGACAGTGCCGACGCCTGCGACATAGGACGTGCTGGAGACCGGGTGTGTGCCGAGGATGTAATTGACGGCGCGCAATGTGTATTCGGGGCCCACGAGATCTGGGAACGCCTTATGCAGGAAGTACATTCGGATGGCCATGTCTACGACGGCACCCGATCCGCCCCAGGTGCCGAGGCTCGGCGGTACACCGAACGGCGTGGCGTCCAACTGCTTGTCGAGGGAGGCGACGTAGGTCTTGACTGCTTCGCGCAGTTGATTTTTTGCGTTTGCATCCAGATATGGCAGTGCCCGCACCGCTGTCCAACCACTGAAGCCCATCTGCTGCGGCGTGATGACCTGTGGAAACAGATCTTTCAGGCGGGACAAGTAGGGCTCAGCGCCATGGGTGGCGATCGTCAATTCCAGCGCGGCGTTCCAATCCATCGTAGCTTCAAATGCGGCGCGATTGAAGCCGGGCGTTGGAGCTGCTGGTGGGTTTGCCGGGGCAGAACCTGCGGGAGCGGCGGAATTGCCGGTGCTCTTGCGAGGACGCTGTCCGCCGGCGACGTTACCTTGCGATGCAGCCAGCACGCCTCCTTCAAGAGCACCATCCGGAGCCTCTGCACCGAAGGCACGGCCTGCCGGAACCGTTGCGTGGGTCTTCTCTTCATTCCAGGCTTTGATTGCGGTTTCGAGGCAGTCTTTGGCCAGCGGGTCGTCCCAGCCTTTGAGCGTATCGGCGGCTGCAGCCAGCGCCGCGATGGCGTTCCACTGGAAGAACGGATTGTTGGTGGTGAAGATCCAGCGGTCGTCCGGCTTGCCGGAGTAGTCGCCCTTGACTTCGTTGGGGCCGAGCTTCGGGTCGTAGATGCGGCCATCGGTCTTTGAGGCTCCGTCGCCCAGGTGCGTGTACTGGCGCAGGTCTGGCTCGTGGGTGCCGCGGATTGCATGGCCGATGTTGTGGAACTGCGCGAGGATGAGCAGGGCGCCGTGCTTGACCTGCTGCACGGTGTCCGGCACGCCATCGGGACGATGCATCTCGACCTCGCGCGCGGCTTCGTCCACGGTGAGCTCGTCGTAGTTGAGATGGAACTCACGATAGGCCAGGGCCAAACTCTGGATCACGCTCAGCTGCGCCGGTTCCTCAAGGTCGAA
>DATMUN010000302.1:0-5202 GCA_035563895.1 Occallatibacter sp.
GGATTGGGGGTGGCAGCCAAACGCTTCAGGGCCTCAAAAAAACTTCGCGCAAGCGCGCGGAAAAAGGACCGCAGCTGCGTTGGACCAATCCTTGCCGAAGAGAGCACGAGCGCGCAGGCGCGGAACCGTAACAGCCTTAGGCTAGCATGCGAATGGCTTGCGAAACGGGACGTTGCAACCTGCGCGTACCTGCACGTGTAAGGGTAGGGAACCTAGCCGGAAATGCAGAAAGGGCACGGCATTGGCCGTGCCCTTCAGGATGCTGCGGGAGTCCCGTCTAGCTGTTCTTTGTCTTCAGCAGTTCTAGTGCCTTGTTCAGCGGTTCGTCGGTCTTGGGCGGGGTGGTTTCGTCCAGGTCGTCGTCGGTCTGGCCGACGGGGACGGACGGCATAATGGCGTTGTCCTGAATCTTCTTGCCGTCTGGGCCTTCGTACTTGGCCACGGTGAGCAACAGGGCTGCGCCGTCGGGCAGCTCGATGGTCTTCTGCACGGAGCCCTCACCGAAGGTGCGCTCGCCGATTACGTCGCCGCGCTTGGCGCCGAGCAGGGCGTCTGCTGTGAGCTCGGCCGGGCCGTAGGTGCCGCGATTGATGAGCACGGCGAGCGGCGCGGAGGTGAGCTCCTTCGCCGGGTCGGCGGCAAAGGTCTGTGCGGAGAACTTCTGGCCCTCGAGGGTGGCCATGGTGCCCTTGTCGAGGAAGAAATTGGCAAGGCGCAGGGCCTGGGCATCGTCGCCCTCGGCGCAGTCGCGCAGGTCGAGCAGGATCTTGCGGGTCTTGCCGGCGGACTTGATCTTGTTGGCGATGGCATCGACGCGCTCCGCGGTGAGCACGCCCGGCTTAACGTAGAGGATCGAAGCGTTCTGGAGATCCTTCTGGTCGAGCGAGGGCTCGGAAACGATGGCGCGGGTGAGGGTGATCTTGTCGGGATCGGCCTTGCGCGGACGAACCAGCGAGATGGTGACCGTGGAGCCGGACTTGCCCTCGAGCATGAGGCGGATGACGGCCAGCGAGAGCTCGCGCGTGGACTGCGTGCCGATGGACTCGATCACGTCGCCGTCGGCGATGTGTTCCTTGTCCGCGGGCGAGCCGGGAATGACGCTGACGACGGTGGCATAGCCGTAGCGCTTGGAGACGACGAGGCCGACCTGGGCTACACCGGTGGCGGGCCGCTCCTTGTAGATCTTGTACTCGGTGGCGGTCAGATAGCTAGAGTCGGCATCGAGGGACTCGAGCAGACCGCGCAGGGCGCCGGTGGTCACTGTATTGATGTTGGGCTCGGTGACGTAGTCGCTCTGGATGCGCTTGAGCACCTCGGCATAGACGTGCATCTGCCGGTAGGCGCCGTCGTCAGACCCGGCGTGAACGCCGAAGAAGCCGAACTGCCCCAGGCCGAAGCCCAGACCAAGGGCGGCGAAGACACCAACCGCCAGAACGAAAGCCAAACGCTGAATGAATCGGGACACTCACACCACCACCGTGGCTTCCCAGGGGGAAGAAACCACGCACATTCTATAGACGCAATGATACCCCAATGGGTGCGCGGGAACGCTGGTAAGGACTCGCGGTGGTAACAGACGCTTTGGAATGTGGGAGATCGGTTTTGAGGGATACAGAAACTCTAAGGAAAACTCGAGAGGAGAATGGCGCTTTTGTGGAGGCCGATTTAGCCGCCTCGCTCAACTGTCAGGCATCTGGGCACCCCGGGAATGGCCTTCGATCGGCGCACCCTGTTTGCGAAAGCGCACACTTTGTTCCGCAATTCTTCCAGCCGGCCAAGATGATGGCTCTGCCGGAAGCCATTGCCACCGGCCCAGGACCGTATTTGCGATTAACGCCAGATCCGAGGTCATTGTCGCTCGTTGCATGTAATCCGCGTCGAGCCGCCTCTTCACGGGCAAAATCGTGTTGTTGAAGAAGTCGTTTACCTCCTCTTCTGGAACCTGCTTAAGTAGTGCTTCCTCTCTTGCAAACTCCAACGTTGCCGCCCCCGTTAATCCAGGACGGCAAGCCAGTGGTCCCGGTTGTTGTTCTGGGACCTTGGGACGCGGCCCAACCAGGCTCATCTCGCCGGCAAGTATGTTGAACACCTGGGGCAGCTCATCGAGCTTCGTCCTTCGCAGCCACGTACCTAGCCTCGTCACTCGGTCAGCCGAGCCCACCGCAAGCGAACTCAGTGGGCGCGAGGCCTCGTGACGCATCGTTCTGAATTTGTAGATCGCGAACAGCCGTCCGTTACGCCCTACACGCACTTGCAGAAACAGAATCGGCGCGCCCGACGTGGCAAACACCGCCAACGCAATGCACGCCAGCACCGGCGCCAGTAGCGGCAGCGCTATGAGGACGATTCCCACGTCAAATGCGCGTTTCGCCACGGACCTGGTCCATGCACTCAACTCCTCTGCACCGTCGCTGCGCATCGCGCCGGCCCCTCCACATGATTCATGTCGATGAGCCCTGCTTGGATCCATCGCGATTCCTCTGTTGCTTCTTGCTGCGCACGCAAAGTCCGTTACAACCTGCATTCGTGCCTATGGATTCAGAAATCGAAGGATCGCTCGCTCATCAGCAGCGTTCAGTGATGCACGCACGCGCATATGTCGCACAATCGTCCCCGAAATCTGCGGTGGAAATCCTTCCGGCGCGTTGTGGCAGCGCGAGCAATTCTGCTCAAAGACCTTCTGGCCGCGCGCCGAGTCATCCGTGCCTGCGGATGTTGCCTGTGCAGCCTCCGACTTCTTCGTTCGCGTCTTCGCTTCCGTCTGCGCCAGTGCCGGAATCAGCACTGCAATGACGATCAGTCCACCGATGAACTTCTGCATATGGCTCATTTGTCTCTCCATAATGGGAAAAGAAATCGATAGACAATTCCCGTCTGCCAGATGTTTCGATTGCCGTTCGACGAGAGCTCTCGTGCATAACTCGTATTGATCCGCACCGCGTGCGGAAGGTGATAGTCGAGCGCGAAGTCAACACGGTTCGTATCCGCGCTCGGCATTCCGTCCTCCGCGTCGAGCGCGTTTCGGAAAACCTGCTGCATCCGGAATACAGGCTCCAGTCGGCCTAGCACGCTTCGTTCGCCGCCAAAATGGGCAAGCCGATAGTCAGCCTCGAGCCAATAGCCGCGGGCATGCGGCGCATGCGCAAACTCCGAGCGAAGGCGAAAGTACGAGTCTGCCGGTTCCCACCAGAAGTGCCCGCCAAAGAAGTTCTCGTGCGTATTCTGCAAGAGCCGCGAGAACGACGCTCCTGCCTCTACGCCCGCCTTTGGGAAATATGCGCTCACTCTTCCGCCGCTTGAGCGCTCCGCATTGAACTGCCCGTTCGTACTCGCCGCAGAGAAGTAAGCAGCGTAATCCACGTTTACTTCATCGCTCGAGAAGGCGGTTCCGCGTACCATGCAGCCAACGCTCGATGCCGTGCCCATCGTTCCCGCGCCAAACGTGAGCGGAGCCTCTTCGAAGTTGCTGATCCAGATCGGACTCAGCCGCTCGTTATAGGTTCCAAACGGTGTCAGAAATTCTCCGGCGACAATTGTGAGGTGTCGATTCGCAATCACATCCGCCTGCAGGTATGACAGCCCCAGAAACGCATCGTGCTTGTATCCTGGGCTTCCGCCGCCGCGCGGGAAATACGACTCGAGGATCGTCGCGCGACTCTCCACCATCACGTGATCGCCCAGCGCCCCGACAAACTCCGGCGCGATGATTGGAATGTAGGTTGTGTTTCCACCTTTGGTGCTGGTGATGAAACCTCCACCACCGGAGATGTACGGCGCATTCTGCGCTACTGCGCTGCCTAGTAGCACCGCGGTACACGCTGCCTGCAGCGCGAGCGCTCTCCAGCATATTCGCAATCGGACTGAATGGTTCGTTGCCATGCGCATAGCCTCTCTCCGTTCGCGCATCTGAGTGTCAGGAGCGCGTCTTGTGAATGTCAGTTTTTTGTCATTGAGCGATGTCGGCGGCCCTCATGCCCGCCTCAACTCCTTCATCAACAAATCTCTGACAATCTCCTGACACACGCATGACACCCATCCGGAATCGCAAACCTATCGTGATCTTGTGAGCGTTGGCATACAGGCTCAACTCAGCACATCGACATTTCGGAGAAACATGCAAAGAAGGCTCTCGTTGATTTCGTTCTGCCTCGCTGTCTTCACAACTGCTCTCTTCATCCGGCCGGCTCCGGCGTCGCAGGCGCCGCGCCGCATTGAGATCACAGCAAAGCGCTTTCAGTTCGATCCCGCGTCCATCACTCTCACGAAAGGAGAGCCGGTTGTGATCGTTCTCAACAGCCTCGACGTTCCGCACAGCATTCGCTTTCGCGACCTCGGAATCGAAGTCAAGGCGTCCAAAGGCAAGCCCGGTGAGCTCTTATTCACGCCAGTAAAGACGGGCGATTTCGTTGGACATTGCGCCGTCTTCTGCGGGGCTCAACACGGCAGCATGACGATTATTCTTCACGTGGTGGGTTGAGATGCATCGCTGGCGGATTACGCTCGGAGTTCTCGCGGCCACCGCCATTTGCGGTTGCAAGGCAACTCCTCCGTCCAGTACTGAAGCCGCCATCGTCTGGAGCCTCAAGCATCATCTAACAGTCGGTGGAAGCAACGATCGCAATCCGCTAGCTTCTACACCAAAGACCGTCGCCGACGGCAAAGAAGCTTTCTCGCACTATTGCGCGGCTTGCCATGGCCTCGACGGCCAGAATACCGGTGTGCCTTTCGCAGAGCGCCTGTCACCGCCGCCCCCATCGCTCGCTTCGCATAACGTGCAGCAATACAGTGATGGCCAGTTGAAGTGGATCATCGACAACGGTCTCCGCCCTTCGGGAATGCCCGGCTCGAGCGGAATTCTGAGTGACGATGAGATCTGGTCAATCGTCGTCTACATCCGTCATCTGCCCCAGGCCGGAAGCCTCGGCGAGCCCGGCATGTACACCCAGTGAGCAACCATGACGACGCACCGATTTCTAACGCGCCCCCGGCCGACATCGAGATCGCTCGAGCTGAAGCAGTCAATCCTTGCTGCCTTCGTTCTCGATCGCGGACAAGCCCGCCAGGGGCTCGTCGGCTTCAATGAGGCTGACTGGCTCAGCGTTCTGTGGTGGCTCGATATCTCTGGCATTGCAATCTATTTCCTCAACCGCGCACAGCAAATCGGAATAGAAAGCGCCCTCCCACAATCTGTACGCTCCAGCC
>DATMUN010000303.1:0-2420 GCA_035563895.1 Occallatibacter sp.
TGGCATTTTGGGCAGTGCCGGTTGCGACAACTGTTGTACGCGATCTCGATATGGGAGCAGTTCTCGCAACGCAGGACATGGCCGCCGAGCGCTGCCGTGCGGCAGTTCACGATCGCCGACATCACCTTGAACTGGTCGAGGCTCACATGGCCGACGTTGGCTTGACGCCATGCCGGACCATGGGCGCGGAAGATATCCGCGACCTCCCGCGCCGGGCGTGACACGCGCGGGTATCAGGCGGGCGGCGCGGCGGGTTTGATGGTTTTGATGAGATGATCGAGCGGGCTCACAACCTCACGGATCGTATTCGTCGCGACACGGGTGTACAGCGCCGTCGTGTCGAGCTTGGAGTGACCAAGCAGCACCTGAATCACGCGGATATCGATGTTCTGCTCCAATAGATGCGTTGCAAAGCTGTGCCGCAGCGTGTGCGGACTGACCCGTTTCTTGATCTTGGCAGCCTGTGCTGCCATGTGACAGGCGCGCGTAAGCTGGCGCGTCGTCATCGGCTGCACAGGATTACGGCCATCCTGACCGCCCGGGAACATCCAGCCGCGCGACCGGCAAACCTTCCACCACTCACGCAACAGTTCGAGCAGCGCCGGTGAGAGCATGGCATTGCGGTCCTTGCGACCTTTGCCCTGTTCGACACGGATCAGCATGCGCTTGCTGTCGATATCCGAGACCTTGAGCGAAACGACTTCGGAAACCCGCAGCCCGGCCCCATATGCGACGCTCAGCGCCGCCTTGTATTTGAGACCGGGAGCCGCCTCCAAGAACCGCTTCATCTCTTCCTGGCTTAATATGAGCGGCACCTTGCGGGGCTCGTAGACGAACGTCATCTGCTTGGCGAGGTCAGCTCGATCGAGCGTCACATCGAAGAAGAACCGCAATGCGGAAACCGTGCTGTTGATCTTGGGCGTTCGTGCTCCGCTCGATGCCAGATGCAGCTGGTAACGGCGCACATCCTCTTTGCTGGCGCTGGCTGGTGATCGGCCAAGAAAGGCGCCGAAGTCCTTGACCCTCTGCACGTAGTCGTGTTGGGTCTTCGCTGCGAGCTTGCGGATCGTCATGTCTTCGATCATGCGCCGTCGCAAAGGGCTCATAGCCTGGTCAGTCATGGAGGTGCTCCTGTCTTGAGTGAGGTTGGGAACACCTCGATCTCAGGACAGGACGCTTCCACCCGCTACGGCTGTTGATAATTGCGTGCGCCGATGCAGAGGCTTCCTACCGCGCGAGCGGTTTAGTCCATTGGCACTTCTTTCACATGGCCCATGCGACCGCTTGTCCGCTGCTGGTGGGACCTGACATAAGGGGGGTTAGAGGCCGTTCGGATTTTGTGAAGGTTTTCGGACGCCGGCCCATACAGGTCGAGGCACAGGCACGGGGCCGGCGTCCGAAAACCTGCAAGGGACGAAACCGCGGATTGCACGACCGCGGCCGTGCGGCAAGCCGAGCTATGGAGATTTAAGATGAATGTTGCCGCAGGAATCGCGACGCGAGGAAGGCCAGCGGGGTTCGGGCGGCGGTGAAACGCCCCTGATGCTGCGGTGTGGTCATCGCTTTGAGCATGGGCGAGTGAACATCGAGTGCCGATGTGGAGCATGGATACGGCATATGGACGAGCGGAGGCGCGTTGACCCGAGCGGCAAAGAGCAGAGTGGGTTTGCGGGATGAGGATCGGTGGACCTGCTCATGAGGTATCGATCCTGATCGTTGGCATCGGCGCGCTTGGCCGGTAGTGGGGACTTGCGCCGGGTTCGAACCGCTCGATGATCATCATTGGGCCGCCGCAGCAGGGGCAGGGATGCTGGGTGGTTTGTGGTTGATTGACATCGGTGCTGGCGGCCTTGAGGGCATCGATTGGAAGCCATGGCATGACGAGCAGCTTGCGTGCGCGTTCGATGTTGATCGCACGGGCCGGGCTGGCGAGTAGGCCGTAATAGCGGATGCGATGGAAGCCTGGTGGCAGCACGTGCATGAGGAAGCGGCGGATGAACTCGCTGGTAGCGAGGGTCATCACCTGATAGCGCTCGCTGCCTTTGCGGCGATAGTCCTTCCATTTGAAGGTGACGCCGTTGCCATCGCACGAGATCAAGCGCCGATTTGAGATGGCGACACGGTGGGTATAGCGCGCGAGATAGCGCAATACCTGCTTGGGGCCGCCGAATGGGTGCTTGCAGTAGACCACCCATTTGCGGTTGCGCAGTGGCGCCACGTACCGAGCAAAGGCCTGGTGATCTGTCAGTGGCGCATGATCGCCAAAGAACTGCAATTCTCCGGCGCGATGCGCGGCGAGGAGCTTGTCCAGAAACAGCCTGCGGAACAATGGGGAGAGAACCGGGACGGGCAGTAAGTAGCGCGGCCGGCACGAGACCCACTTGCTGCCGTCGGGCGAGAAGCCGCCGCCGGGCACGATC
>DATMUN010000304.1:0-6538 GCA_035563895.1 Occallatibacter sp.
TCAGGAGCCGTCACGCGCTCCGATGAAGTGGAAGTGCTTCTCCTTCCCGCCGGAACGCATTCCGCTGCGGACACTGCCTCTGCGCAGGTCGATCGCGTCACAGCGCGCGGCCATGTCACCATCGAGTCGCAGACGCGTCACGGCTGGGGACAGCAACTTGTCTACACCGGCGACGACGGCGCCTACCGGCTTACCGGAACACCCGGAGCGCCGCCCCGCCTCAGCGATCCGCAGCGCGGCATGATTACAGGCGAAGCTTTGATTTTCAACAGCCGCGATGATAGCGTCATTGTCGATGGGGGCGGACGCCAAACCACAACAGAGACTACGGTTCCAAAGCGCAAACCGTAGAACGCAACAACGATAGAGAGCTCAATGGAGACACTCAGAGCCGAAGGAATCGGCAAGGCATACAAGGGACGGCAGGTCGTACGCGGCGTCAGCCTGCACATCTCGCGCGGAGAAGTGGTAGGTCTGCTCGGTCCCAACGGCGCCGGCAAGACCACCAGCTTCTACATGATCGTAGGCCTCGTGCAGCCCGAGACGGGCCAGGTACTTGTCGACGACACCGACATCTCGCGCACGCCCATGTATCTGCGCGCACGCAACTTCGGCATCAGCTATCTGCCGCAGGAGCCTTCGGTCTTCCGCAAGCTCACGGTCGAAGAGAACATCCTCGCCGTCCTTGAAGCACAGCCCCTCGATGCACGCGAGCGCAAGGCGCGGGCAGAGCGCCTCATCGCACAGCTCAACCTGGCGCACATCCGCACTACGCGAGGCTACGCACTCTCGGGCGGTGAGCGCCGCCGCGTCGAGATCGCCCGCTCGCTTTGCATCCAGCCGAACTTCATCCTTCTCGACGAGCCCTTCAGCGGCATCGATCCGATTGCAGTGCTTGATCTTCAGAAGATTATCTTCGACCTGAAGGCAAGCGGCATCGGCATCCTCATCACCGACCACAATGTTCGCGAGACGCTCAGCGTCACCGATCGCGCGTATATTATTGCGGAAGGGAAGATCTTTCGGACCGGCACGCCGCACGAGCTTGGTAACGATCCTGAGGTACGGCGTATCTATCTTGGTGAAGGATTCTCCCTCGGTTAGCGTTGCGCGGGCGGTTCATACGGCAGAGCGCAAGGTTACGCAAGAGTGGGGCAATTGCTCGAAGGATGTAGTACCACCAAAATGGTCCAGCCGTAGACTGCCGTTACCACCTCTGCCCAATCCGGCACAAGCTCCAGACCGGTCCTTCAATGGCAGGGTGAACTGAATTCTGTGAAAGATTAAACTGAACACATTCCAACCCGGAACCGAGTCTTCATCATGGCGCTGTTGCAACCCAAATTGAATTTAAAGGTGGCACAACGCCAGGTCCTTACCCCGGGCCTGATGCAGATGGTGAGTGTTCTCGCGCTCAACAAGCTGGAACTGAAAGAGATGATCGACGCCGAGATGGTGGAGAACCCCGTCCTCGAGGAGATCGACGAGTCGGTTCCCATGCTCGATGAGGTCGCAAGCCGCCTGGAGCGTCACGAGCGCGACGAACGGCTGGAGCATCAGGAAGCCAGCCCAGCGGAAGCGCCGTCCGCATCTGCGGATCCGTTTAACGAAGTCGACTTCGGTTCCTACTTTCAGGAATATCTCGATCCCGGCTACCGCACGCAGCCCGAGTACGAAGAGAACGAACGTCCTTCCTTTGAAAACTTTCTCTCCCAGCCCACCACACTCTCCGATCATCTGTCATGGCAGTTGGGAGCGCTGAAGCTCGAGCCGTTGCTCGCCCTGGCCGCGGACTTTGTCGTAGGCAACCTGGATGAGGACGGCTACCTCACCGTCACCGACGAAGAGATGGTGACGGCGATCCACGAAACTCCGCTTGGGCAGAATCTCAGCACAGAGATAGCAGTCGATCTGGTCCGCCGCGCCGTGGATCTCGTGCAGCATCTCGATCCTGCGGGTGTTGGAGCGCGCGATCTGCGCGAGTGCCTGCTGCTGCAGATCTCTGCGCAGCAGAGCGAGCTTGGACAGGTTTACTCGCGTCAGGCAGACGAGGATGCCGAGAATCCGCACGGCAGCCTGCGCGCCGAAGCGGAAGCACAGCTTGAAGAACGGCGCCACGCCATCGAGATCGCCGCAAAAATCGCCGACCGGCACCTTCACCTGGTGCAGAAGCGCGACATGAAGGATCTCGCCAGGGCAGTGCAGGTCTCGCCCGCAGAAGCGAGCGCTGCCGTCGATTTCATCCGCACGCTCGATCCACGGCCCGGCCGTGTATACAACCGCGAGCAGACGCGGCTCATTGAGCCGGACGTGGTCTTCATCAAACGCGGTCCCGAGTGGGCCGTGAGCATGAACGAGGAGGATCTGCCCAGCCTTCGCCTCAGCCAGCGCTATCGCCGCATGCTCGTCTCCGATACGACCGACAAGGAAGTGAAGGACTACGTGAAGGAGCGGTTCCGCTCCGCGCTGCAGCTCATGCGCAACATCGCGCAGCGCAAGAGCACCATCCTGCGCACCTGCGAAGTCATCGTCCGCCGCCAGCAGGACTTTCTCGAGCACGGCATCGAGTCTCTGCATCCCATGATGATCAAGGAAGTCGCTGAAGAGATCGGCGTGCATCCTTCCACCGTCAGCCGCGCCGTCGCCAACAAATATGCGCACACGCCGCAGGGCGTCATTGAGCTGCGCTTCTTCTTCTCTGAAGGCTCAAACGGTCCTGAAGGCGCCGACACGCCGCTGCTCGTGCTCAAGCGCAAAGTCCGCAAGCTCATCGAGGACGAAAATCCGCGCCAGCCGCTTACCGACGATCAGCTTGCCGCCATCCTCCAGTCTCAGGGTATCCAGCTTACCCGCCGCACGGTGGCCAAGTACCGCGAAGACATGAATATCCCCTCTACCCATCAGCGCCGCCGCCGCGACGCCTGACACCGCGCATCCGCAGCGGACAACCTGCATTCCCGCAAACGCATCTTTTATTGAAGACCAGGGCAGCCCGTCAGGGGGCGTCAGCGGCTGTCCCGTATGTAGTGCCTGCGTCTCTGCGCGCTATCGACATGTAACTTGAGGCAGCGCTCGGGCGAGCAGAGGCGCGCGTACGCTTCTTGCGCCCGAGTATCTTTCGCGCGGATGGAAGCAGCAGTTGGCAATGACTGAGAACAATTCGGTGAGTCGCCCGATCGGCAAGGCCGCAGTGCCTCAGGAAAATCTGCCGCCAGGCCTGCTTGACGATTTGCTTGCCGCAACCTCCGACGCAGTCATTGTCCGCGGATTGAGCGACGGCCGCATCCAGCTCTGGAATGCAGCTGCAGAACACATCTTCGGGTGGAGCAAAGACGAGGCGCTCGGCAGCGACACCTTCGCACTTCTGCGCACAACGCCTCCCATCTCTCGCAACGAACTCGATCACGCCCTGCGCACCAGCGGCAGGTGGAGCGGCCGCCTCGTCCACCGTAGCCGCGACGGGCGTGAGGTTATAGCGGAGTGCAGCATGACGCTGCGCGAAGATGACGGCTCCGTGCTCGAAGTGCAGCGCGACGTTACGTTACAACTTAAGGCGGAGCAGGCTTTGCGCGAGAGCGACAGGCTGGCAACCATGGGCCGCCTCGCCGCAACCATCGTGCACGAGATCAACAACCCGCTGGCTGCCATGGCGAATCTCTTTTACCTACTTGAGACGCACCCCTCGCTCGACACCGAAGCACGCACTTACGCCGCCGCAGCAAATAACGAGCTCGAGCGTGTCTCGCAGATCACGCGCCGCACCTTGAGCTTCTACCGCGAGACCCGCCTTGAGGAATCCCTCTCTCCGTCGGCGATGCTCGACGATGTTCTTGAGCTGCAGAAGCGCGCACTACAGTCGGCAGGCATTCGGGTCGTACGCGAATACGGCGCAGCTTCTGCGGAAGCGAAGTTCCCGGCGGAGCTGCGTCAGGTGCTGCTGAACCTTGTGGTCAACGCCACGCAGGCAATGCCGTCCGGCGGAACACTTCGCCTATGCATTCGTGAAGCTGTGGACACCGTTACCGCCCTGAGCGGCACGTCGGTCTCGATTACGGACACGGGCACAGGGATTCGACTGGAAGATCGCAAGCACCTCTTCGAGCCATTCTTCACCACCAAGGCGGCCAACGGAACCGGTCTCGGCCTCTGGATCAGCAAGGGAATTCTGGAGAAACATGGCGGACGCATCTCGTATCGCTGTTATCGGAAGGGCGCGAGCAATCGCACCTGCTTCCGCGTTTTCTTCCCCGGCAAGCCATCGCAATCCGATGCTGCACCTGTTGCCGAGACATCACGCCCGCGTGCGACACTGCATACCATCTCTCGCAGAGAGCGGGCTGCCTGCATCTCGCCGTATTAATGCTCAGGTTCCAGCGCCATTGCGGGCCGGCATCGCGCGCGAAATACTCATGCGAAACAAGTTTCAGCCATGCGGCCGGCAGGCACTTGCCAGCTTGGTCGCGGTGGTTATAATCCCTCACATGCAGTTGGGTTCTGCAGCACGGCGCAACGCCGTCCGTCGAGGCTCCGGACCGTGCCGATTGTGCCACGTTAGTCGCCCGTGATCTGCAGTTGTGCGCCGCGCGGCTTTTTCGCCAGGTGCTTTCAATGTGTCAGCCCTCCAGCCGAAGCCGGGCTGGATAAAAGAGAGCGGAGGCTAACCATGGAAGTTGAGTTGACCGCCAGGCAAGTGAAGGTTTCCAAGGCGCTGCGCCAGCAGGCCGAGGACGGAATGGACCGCATCGCCCGCATCCTGGGCAAGACCACAAGCGCAAGCGTCATCTTCAGCACGCAGAGGCATCTTCAGATCGCTGAACTGACCGTCAAGGCACGCTCGCAGACGATTGTCGCCGCCGCCAAGGCCGACACGATGGAGTCTGCATTGCGAGAAGCTCTCTCCCGCGCCGAGCATCAGGCCTTGCGCTATCGTGATCGCAAGCTCGCTCACAAGCGGTTGCCGAAGGAAGAGAAAATCATGACCGCCCTGCCTGTGGCGCGTCCCAAGGCTCGCGCCTCCATGCCCGCGGAAAGCAACGGCAGCGGCACCGCGAAGACGCGTGCAAAGATTGCGGTTCACTCATTCCCCGCCAAGCCCACAGTGGTGGCGCCTCATATTCTGTCCAGCTCCGAGGCTGTGGCGCTCAAGCCCTTAACCATTGAGGAGGCGGTGAAGGAGGCCGAGTTCCGCGATCGCGATCTTCTCATCTTCCGCAATCCCAGCGGCGATCTCTACGTGCTCCACCGTCGCAGCGACGGCCAGATGGAGCTGGTCGAAATTCCATAACGGTTCGCTCTCAATTCAGGCGGGCGCGGAGCAGTCCTTCGCACCCGTTCACTTTTTTGTCACGATGCACTCGCAGCCCTCCGGTGTACGATGAGCGCATGGGGACGAAGAAGCCTCCGAAGCACGGCGCAGCGAAGAAGACGGCAGGCAAATCGGGTGAGGCCCCGCTCAAGTCGGCCAAAGAGCTGGTTATCGTAACGGGAATCTCCGGTGCGGGTAAGGCCTCGGCTCTGAAGTCGTTTGAAGACCTTGGCTATCACGCTGTCGACAACCTGCCGCTTGAGCTTCTCACGGAGTTCGCGTCGCTTGTCGGCAAGTCGCAGGAGATCGAGCGCGCCGCAATCGTTGTGGATGTGCGTGAAGGCGCAACGCTCGACCGCCTGCCTGAAATCCTCAAGAGCGTGAAGCGAATCCTGGCGACGCGTGTTGTGTTCCTTGACGCACAGGATGCGGTGCTCGTTCGCCGCTACTCTGAGACGCGACGTCCCCATCCGCTGCGGCACTCTGAGACTGTCGAGCGCTCCATCGTCGAAGAGCGGCAGTTGCTCGACCCGATCCGCAACGTGGCCGACACGCTCATCGATACATCGAACTTCAATGTGCACGAGCTACGCGCTCAGATCCAGTCCCGCTTCGGCAAAGGAGAAAAGGCCAAGCGCCTGCTGGTTAGCTGCCTGAGCTTCGGTTTCAAGAATGGCGTGCCGCTCGATGCCGATCTTGTGTTCGACGTGCGCTTTCTTCCCAATCCGCACTTCGTGCCGGAGTTTCGCAAGAAGACCGGCAAAGACCCGCGCGTGGCGGCGTATGTGCGCGGCTTTCCGCAGACGCAGGAGTTCCTCGACAAGGTGACCGACCTGATGCTCTACCTGCTGCCGCATTACGTGGAAGAGGGCAAGAGCTACCTTACCATCGGCTTCGGTTGCACCGGTGGCCAGCATCGCAGCGTGATGATGGCTGAAGAGATGACGCGCCGTTTGCGCAAGGCGGGCTACAAGGTCAAGGCCCTTCATCGCGACATGCCGCGTTGACGCTCAACGCTTAACGACGAGGTCGTCTGCCCAGCGCGTCAGCGCATCAACGTAATTGGCGCGCTCGCCCGGACCGTGTGTGAGCCACACTTCCATGCGCACAGACGTGACGCGCGCGGCGGTCTGCGGAGAGTGGCCCGCATCCGGATCGTCCGTATAAAACCAGAGCGACGGAATGCGCAGATCGGTGGCAGGCGCAACCGGATCCCAGCGCTCATCGACGAGT
>DATMUN010000305.1:0-6277 GCA_035563895.1 Occallatibacter sp.
GTTTCAAGCCAGGGCAGCCGCACGGAGCCATCTTCTGGAGCGGCAGCAACTCCGCGCTCGATGCATCGCCCTTCAGCCTCTATGGCCAATCGCAGCAGACGCCCGCATCGGGCAGCAATCGCTTCGGCCTCACGTTTATGAGCGCACCGTACATTCCGGGCCACACCAAGCCGAGCGGGAAAGATACGGTATTCCTCACGCTCTCAGGCCAGCGCAGTTCGAGCCCGCAGGACCTGTATGCAACGGTGCCGACGGCGGCCGAACGTACGGGCGACTTCTCCGCCAGCGGTTTGCCTTCGATCTACGATCCCACCACGCTCGCGCAGTTCACGTCGAACGGCACGGCGAACGTGATTCCTTCCAGCCAGATCTCTCAGCAAGCTGCGGCACTGCTTGCCTACTATCCAGCTCCGAATCTCACGGGAACAACGCGCAACTATCACCGGCTAACCACTTCGCAGACCAACCAGACGCAGGCTGGCGTGCGCTACATGCGCAGCTTCGGTGCCAACGCAACGGCGTTTGGCATGGGCGGGCGCGGTGGCGGCGGACAACGCAACAGCCAGAGCCAGGGACTGCGGCAGAGCATGAATGCGAACTACAACTGGTCGCACTCAGCGTCAGACAGCGCGAATCTTATTCCCGAACTCGGCGGCAAAACATCATCAGATTCGAACTCCGTGCAGGCGGGCTACACCCTCGGCTACCACAAGGTGACGAGCATCTTCAACGTCAACTGGAATCGCAGTCACACGCAGACGACGAACTTTTTTACCAATGCAAACGACATCGCCGGGAGCCTCGGCATCGTTGTGCCAAGCGGCCAATCATCCAGCGCCACGGCCATCAACTACGGTTTGCCGAATATCACGCTGAGCGACCTGACGGGCATGAGCGAGCAGCAGCCGAATTTCTCCACGCAGCAGACGATCTCCGTCTCTGAGGCGGTGAGCTGGATTCACGGCAAGCACAATCTGCGTTTTGGAGGCGACTACCGGCGCGTGCACAACGACTTTCTCGCCGGGTCGAATGCGACAGGCAGCTTTACCTTCACAGGTTTGTTTACGCGTGACGCGAGTGGCGATGAGACCACAGGTTCGCCGTTCGCTGATTTCCTGCTCGGGTTGCCGCAGCAGACAACGCTCGACTCGGCGACAGGCAAAAGCTACCTGCGCGACAACGTATTCGATGCTTACGCACAGGACGACTGGCGCATGATGCCGAGCCTGACGTTGAACTTCGGCGTGCGTTACGAGTTCTTCGCGCCGTACACGGAGAAGCTCGGTCACCTGGCGGCGGTCGATACTAATCCGGCAGCGGGTTTCACGGATATCGTGCAGGTTGAGTCGGGCGGCACCGGCGCCTACAGCGGTCATCTTCCCGATGCGCTCGTGTATCCCTTCCGGACTGCGTTTGCGCCGCGTGTCGGCATCGCATGGCGCGTTCCGCATGTGCCGCAGATGGTGGTGCGTGCCGGCTTCGGCATGAACTACACCGTGGGCCAGTACGGCAGCTTCGCCACGAAGATGGCGCATCAGCCGCCGTTTGCGAATGAGCAGACCAACCAGGCTGCAGACGCAAGCGGCACTGCATCGTCAGCCTGCACACGCGCGGCGACATTTGACTGTGTCACTCTTGGTAGCGGCTTCCCGGCGGCAGATACCATCGGCAACTACGCGCTGAATCCGCATTATGAGTTGCCCTACGTGCAGACGTGGAACGTTGACGTGCAGAAGACACTTCCGTGGGGAATCATGCTGAACATTGGCTACAACGGCTCCAAGGGCAATCACCTGGACATGAGCATTGCGCCGCGCGCTACGTCATCGAGCCCGGATACCAATCCAACGAACCATATTTTCAACTACGAGGAATCGGTCGCGTTTTCCAAGTTTTCCGCCGTCACGGTACGCGCGAATAAGCGCATGACGCACGGAGTATCGCTCGGCGCGAACTACCAGTACGCACACCTGATCGACAATGCTGGATCAGAGGGCAGCAGCGCCAGCGTTGGTGCGCAGAACTGGCAGGACCTCTCTGCCGAAGAGGGCAATGGCGCGAGCGATGTGCGCCACAAGGTGAGTGGGCAGTATGTGTACGAGCTGCCCTTCGGCAGCGACAAGCAGTGGTTCACGACCGGCACCACGGCGCACGTGCTCGAGGGACTTTCGGTGTCAGGCAGCTTTACGTTCGCAACGGGAACACCGCTCACGCCGACGTACTCAGCCTCGTCACTGAGCGTGGCCTGCGGAACGACGGGCACGCTGCGGCCGGATCGCGTTAGCGGCGTCTCGGTCACTGAGGGTGGAGGGAGTCTGACGCAGTGGTTCAATCCGGCGGCATTCACCGCTCCAGCGGCGAACTCAAGCTACCCCTGCGATGCCTTCGGCACGGCGCGTCGCAACTCCATTACCGGGCCGGGAACTGTCTCCAACAACATGTCGCTTGCGAAGACGATGGGGCTTGGCGATACACGTTCGATGGAGATTCGCGCCACGATGAACAATGTCTTCAACACCGTGCAGTACTCGGGCGTGGACACCAACGTGGCATCGCCGACCTTCGGGCAGGTGACCTCAGCGGGGTCGATGCGGTCGTTCCAATTCAACGCGCGGTACAGGTTCTAGCTGATGGCGACAGGATTGCACAAGGCGATTGCAGGATTGATGGCAGCGATGCTGCTGGCGCCGGCGGGTGCGCAGCAGACGCAGCAGGATGGCGGCGCGCTGGACTCCGGCTTTGTGATCAGGACCAATGCCGAACTGGTACTCACCAACGTGGTTGCACGCGATGCGAAGACAGGCGAGTTCATTCGCGGGCTCACGCAGTCGGACTTTACGGTGTATGAAAACGGCAAGAAGCAGACGGTAGCCACGTTTGATTTTCAGAGCGTGGAGATGGCCTCGCCGCTGAACGAAGCTACCGTGAGCGGGCTGGCTTCGAGCGCGAGCGGCAGCAAGGCTGTTGTGGTTGCCCGGCCGGAGGACCTGCGCAATCACCGGCTGATCGTGATGTTCTTCGACCTGACCTCGATGCAGCCAGAGGACCTGGATCGCGCTGTGGATGCGGCGAAGCTCTTTCTGCGGACCAAGCTGCAACCGGCAGACCTGGTGGCGCTGGTGTCGCTGGGCGACACGCTGAAGGTGGACCAGGATTTCACGGCGAACAAAGACGCGCTCGTTCGCGAGGTTGGCGTCTACAACGGGACCGAAGGGCAGGGCTTTGTGCAGGGCGCCACCTCGAACTCGAACCAGACCGAAGACACGACAGGCTACACGCCGGACGAGAGCGAGTACAACGACCTCAACACGGATCGCGAGCTGTTTGCACTGCGCGCGATTGCCAAGTCGCTCGAAAAGATCACGGAGAAGAAGTCGCTGCTGTATTTCTCCGGCGGCATCTCGCGCGACGGCATCGAAAACCAAGCGTCGTTGCGAGCCGCGATCAATTCCGCAGTGCGTGCGAACCTCGCCATCTATAGCGTGGACACACGTGGATTGCAGGCGGTGTTGCCGCTGGGAGATGCGTCCACAGGAAGTATGCGCGGCGCAGGCGCCTTCAACGGCGGTGCGCTTGGGAACAACATGAATGCCAACTTCGCGTCGCAGGAGGTGATGGCGACGTTGAGTTCGGATACGGGAGGCAAAGCCTTCTTCGACTCGAATGACTTTGCGCCAGCGTTTGCGCAGGTGCAAAAGGATTCGTCGGCTTACTATGCGATTGGCTTCCACTCGTCTGATCCGGCGCGCGACGGGAAGTATCGCAAGCTGTCGATCAAGGTGAACCGGCCCGGCATCAAGCTCGAGTACAGACCCGGCTACTACGCACCGGCGGACTTCAAGCACTCGGGCAAGGAGGATCGCGAGCGTGAGTTGGAAGAGCAGTTGGCAAGCGATCTTCCGGCGACGGACATTGGCGTGTATCTCGACGCGTTCTACTTCCGGCTCGACGAGAACCGCTTCTATGTGCCGGTGTCGCTCATCGTACCCGGATCGCAGATTCCGTTTGTGAAGGGCGGCGACAAGGACAAGGCTACGCTCGACATTATTGGCGAAGTGACTGACGAGGTGAAGCGGCCCATCGGCTCGGCGCGCGAGACGGTGAAGCTCAACCTTGACTCGGCGCAGCAGGTACGGCAGCGCAATGTCGAATACACGACGAGCTTCAACCTGCCACCGGGCAAGTATCACCTGAAGTTTGTGGTGCGCGAGAATCAGACCGGCCGCATGGGCTCGTTCGAGGCAGACATCACGCTGCCGGACATGAAGAAGGCGCCGCTGAAGATGAGCTCGATCCTGCTGGCTTCGCAGCGGCGGACGAGCAAGCAGGCATCGCCGCTGGTGCGTGAGGGGCAAGAGTACGTGCCGAACATCAGCCACGTCTTCCGCCAGGATCAGCACCTGTATCTGCTGTACGAGATATACAACCCGGCGCGAGAAAAGGCCGAAGGCAACGCTCCCAAGGGAGCAAAGCCTGGCATTAACCTGCTGAGCAGCCTGGAACTCATCCAGGGCGCAACGAAGGTCTACGAGTCGCCGCAGGTGCAGGCGAAGACGGTGAATGTAGAAGGCCGCGACGCGGTAGCCGTCGAACTGGATGTGCCGCTCAACGGGTTGAAGCCCGGCACCTACGTCTGCCAGCTCAACGTGGTGGACGATGCTGCGGGTAGTTTTGCGTTTCCGCGCTTCGCCATTCTGCTGCGTGAGCCCGCCCCGACGGCTAGTGCCGAGGCGAATACGTCCCCGTCGAATCCATGATTTGTGATTTGCGCCAAGCCCCTAGAATGTGCGCAGGCGGTTGGATGAAGGCATGCATCAGGCAGGTTTGAACAAGGTCGCGATCATTACCGGGGCCACCGGCGGCATTGGTGCCGCGTTTGCGCGCACGCTATCATCGGCGGGCTACGCGCTGGTGCTCAATGCACCATCGACAGAGAAGCTGTGCGCGCTGCGCGAGCAGTTGTCTGGCCCGTGCGCGGCGATTGCGGGTAACCTGCGAGCCGAGTCGATGCCACGGACTTTGCTGGACACAGCGATGGAGCATTTCGGGCGCTGCGACGTGTGCTTCAACAACAGCGGATTGCTTGAAGCCGGGTCCATCGAGTCGCTGGACATTGAGCGCGTGTGCAACATGGTGCGCGTAAATGTTGAAGGCGCGTTTCGCATGGCGTACACATTTCTGCAGCACTTTTCTGCGCAGGGGCGTGGTCATCTGGTGAACACATCATTTGCGCTGACCCAGCGTGTGCAGCCGGCCGTGGGTGCGTATGCTGCCACCAAGTACGCCGTTGAGGCACTGAGCGAAGCGCTGCGGATGGAGTTGAGCCAGACAGAGGTTCTGGTGTCGTGTGTGGAGCCGGGCATGGTGCGGACGGGCATTCGCGGCCAATGGCGCGAGACGCATGTGGAGCCGATTGATGGCGGCGAGACGTTTGAGCCGGCAGCTCTGGCCCGAATGATGCTTTCTGTACTGGAACCGCCCAAGCCATTCGCTTCGATGCGTCACGCAGAGGCTGTACTGGCACAAGTCTAGCTGCGGTCGCCTTGTGCCGCTTGCTGCGAGGGCTCGCTTTGATAGGGGCAGTGGCGGCAACCGGAACCGCAGCAGGAACCGCGCTTCAAATGATAGGCAGCGGTGAAGACCAGCGTCTCGCCCTCAAGATAGTAGTCGTCGGGTTCGAGAGCTGGCGGTGTGGCGGGCTTCTGGTCCATGCCATGATTGTCGCCCATGCGGAGCGCGATGCGCGACAGGTAGAATCTAGACATGACATTGACCCCGCAAGAACGTGCGAAGCGCATCAAAGTTGTTCTTTTCGACGTGGACGGAGTTCTGACCGACGGCACCATCTGGCTGGTGCCTGCGCCGGGCGACGCCAGCGCGGCAACGCAGGCGCAGTTGACGAAGCATGATGGGGCGGTTGGCTATGGCGTGCAGTCGGCCACAATGATGGAAGCCAAGGGCTACAGTGCGCACGATGGAACGGCGATCTCACTGGCACGACTGGGCGGCATGAAGTGCGGCGTCATCACCAAGCGCATCAGCGAGACGGTTGCCACTCGTTCGCGCGACCTGAAGCTCGAGTACGTGTACATGGGGCAGGCGTTCAAGATGCAGGCTGTCCGCGAGATTATGGAGAAGGAGGGCATTGGTCTCGACGAGATTGCCTACGTGGGCGACGACGTGATCGATCTGCCTGTGATGCGAGAGTGCGGCTTTGCGGTTGCTGTCGCCAATGCACGCGCGCAGGTGAAAGCAGCAGCACACTACGTGACGCCGA
>DATMUN010000306.1:0-3408 GCA_035563895.1 Occallatibacter sp.
CCCGTCGCTGCGCGCAACCAGCGCGGCGTCTTCCGCGGCAACGCCGTTGCCTCCAGCTCATCTGTGCGCTTCGCATCCTCCATGCGCCATCCGGTCAGAACCTCGCTCGCCAGCAACAGCAGCGGAAACTGCATCAGCAGCGCCGCACGCCAGCCGAAATCATTCACCGTCAGGACCGACGAGCGCAGAAACGTCATCGCAGGCAGCGCAGCCAATGCCAGAAATACCAGCGTTCCCTGAGCGTCCGTCATCCGTACTCGCCCCCGCCACCGCGGCACCAGAAACACCATCAGCACTAACAGGTAAACGCCCAGCTCGAGTGCATACCCCGGCACCAGCAACAGAAGCTTTGCAGCATTCAGAGCCAGCAGCGGATGCCCTGCGCTCAGCGCCCGAAAAACACCTGTGCCCAGCAACCCGTCCGGAGAAATCATCTCCCGCACAGTCCATGCCAGCGGAATCCTGCTGCCACCGCCACCCTCAGCGTGAGTTCCCACCGCGGCATGCGTCAGCTGCCACGCATAGGGTAGTAACAAAACAATCGCGCCCGCTCCGCCCGCTGCCAGCGACAGAGCCGTCCTCGGCGCACATTCCCACACAATCTGCCGCAACGCCCAAAACACCGCCAGCAGGAAAAATGCCACCACTCCATACACTGAGGTGCCAAACGCACTTGCCAGGGCCAACGCCGCCCAGCCCGAATGCACCGCCAGTTCCCGCCCTCTCGTCTCACGTGCCGTCCACGCAAGCAGCAGTGCAAACATGCACAGCACCATTCCCGCCATATGGTGCGGAGCCCATAACAACGTATGAAGCCAGCTGATGATCCCGTCCTTCGACCACGCTTCCATGTCCGGCGGCGGCACTTCTCCGGCGCCGAAGATCATCGCCACCCCCACCAGCAAATCGAGCCCCGTCACAGTAAACAGAAACACCGCCGTCAGAAACTGCCGCCGCAGCCTCTCTCCCACCTCCAGAAAATGTTTCAGGTAGAGTCCCGTCACCGCCGCCAGCAGGAATCCCGACCACACGCATCCCGCCGTCATCACCGCGCGGGCCGGTAAGTTCCCCAACCGCGCCACCGCCGCGCAGATCACGTACCAGAAGTAGTAGTTCTGCATCGGTGCCGGACCGTGAAACCAGAACTGCGGATTCGCCGGTGGTACACCGGTCCTGATCACCGCTTCAATCCACGCCACGCGGTAGCTCTGGTCCAGGATCGCCATGTTCATGTAGAGCTTCTTCCCATGCCCCCAGTCCACCAGCGATGCCATCACCACCACGATCCACACACCTGCCGCAGCCAGCGCACGTCCGCCCAGCGGCCGAACCCCTAGCGACCAGCTATCCCCACGGCCTCGCAGCCAAAGCGCCCCGCGCACCCAGAGCGCCGCGCAGACCAGCGCGCTCAGCACCACCATCGACTCAACCGCAACCAGGCCCGCCAATCGCCCCAGCAGCTCTCCGCCAATCCCCATCACGCTGAACGAAAGCGGAAGGCTCCAGAAGATCCGCTCCACCACCGATCGCTTCCGAAACCCCATCAGGTTAGTCAGCCATCCCGCCGCATATCCTGGGCACACTCCCTCCAGCGCAAACACCGGCACCGCCGCCAGCGCCTCCATCGCTTGCCTCAGCGTTATCGCAAATCCGTCGAGAATCGCGTCCCCCTCAACCCAGCCGCTCGTAGGCTTCCATCTGCTTCAGCGTGAACTCTCGCATCGCTGCACCGCTCTGCCACGCCCGATACCACTCGAGCGTCCACTCCAGCCCCTGCCCAATCTCCAGCCGCGGCTTCCATCCCAGCTCGCTCCGCGCCTTGCTCGCATCCAGCCGCAGATAGTGGTCTTCGTGCACGTGCTCGGCGTCGTCCTTCACCCACCTCGCACCCTGCCCCCAGAGCTCCGCAATCTTCGTCGCAATCCGTTCCACCGGCCACGCATCTTCCTCCGCGGGCCCAAAGTTGAACGCTCTTGCAAACCGCGCCGGCTCCGTCAGTAGTCCTTCCGCCAATAGCAGGTACCCGTGCAGTGGCTCCAGCACGTGCTGCCACGGCCGCGTCGCCTTCGGCCTGCGAATCAAAATCGCCTCGCCCGCCATCACCCCGCGCACTAGGTCCGGAATCAACCGGTCGCGCGACCAGTCTCCTCCTCCAATCACGTTGCCCGCCCGCGCTGTCGCAACCGCCACGCCATGCTCCGCCAGCTTTTCCAGAGAGAAGAAGGAATCGCGATACGCGTTCGTCACAATCTCCGCGCACGCCTTGCTCGCGGCATACGGGTCGTGCCCGCCCAGCGCATCCGTTTCAATGAACGCGCGATCCTCCCCTTCGTTGCGATACACCTTGTCCGTCGTCACGCACACCACCGCGCGCACTCCGGGCGTCTCCCGCACCGCCTCCAGAAGATTTGCAGTGCCCATCACATTCGTCGAGAAGGTCTCCAACGGGTCCGCATAGGAACGTCGCACCAGCGGTTGCGCCGCTAGATGAAACACCACCTCCGGCCGAAACCCGCTCAGCGCACGCTTCAACTCCGCCAGATCACGAACATCCCCGCGCACATCCTCCACGGCCTCGCCCACCCGCGCCACCGTGAATAGATTCGGCTCCGTATCCGGCTCCAGCGCATAACCACGCACCGTCGCGCCCAATTGTTTCAGCCAAAGCGCGAGCCAGCCGCCTTTGAACCCCGTGTGCCCGGTGACTAAAACGCGCCGGCCCCGCCAGCGCGTCACCACGTCTTCCACGGTGCCCTCCCGCTGGCCCATAGCTCTTCCAGCCGCTGCTTTTCGCGCAGCGTGTCCATCGGCTGCCAGAAGCCACGATGGAAAAATGCCCCCACCTCGCCCCTCGCTGTCAGCCGCTGCATCGGCTCAAACTCAAACGTCGTGCTCTCGTCTTTGATCTCTTCCAGCACCTTCGGACTCAGCACAAAGAACCCGCCGTTGATCCAGCCCGCCTCGCCTTCAGGCTTCTCCTGGAACCCCGTCACTAACGTCCCGTCCACGCGCAATCCGCCAAAGCGCGCTGAAGGCTGTACCGCCGTGATCGTCACCAGCTTTCCGTGCTTCTTGTGAAAGGCAATCGACGACGCCACATCTACATCGGCCACGCCGTCGCCATACGTCATGCAGAACGCCTCTTCGTCCGCAACATACTTCTCTACATTGCGCAGTCGCCCGCCCGTGCCCGTCTTCTCGCCCGTGTCCACCAGCGTCACATGCCACGGCTCCACCACGCTCTGGTGCACTTGCATCCGGTTCTCGCGCATATCAAACGTCACATCCGACGTATGCAGAAAGTAGTTCGCGAAGTACTCCTTAATCATGTAGCCTTTGTACCCGCAGCAGATCACGAAGTCGTTGATACCGTGCTGCGAGTAGATCTTCAGGATGTGCCACAGGATC
>DATMUN010000307.1:0-2813 GCA_035563895.1 Occallatibacter sp.
GGGGACTGGTCGATGCGAATGACTTTGTCGATCTGGTGCTGGCCGGTGAGCTCTTCATGCGCGCCGGGTTCTTCGCGTGAGCCGTAGAGGTCCTTGGCGAGCGACTTGTAAAGGATGTCGTTGATGAGGGTGCTCTTGCCGCTGCCGCTCACGCCGGTGACGACGGTCATGACGCCGAGCGGGATGCGGATGGTGAGCTCCTGTAGATTGTGCTCGCGCGCGCCGGAGATGGTGAGCCATCTGCCAGTGAGTGGGCGTGGCGCCTCGCGCTGCAGGATGCCGAGTGCGCCGGAGAGGTATTTGCCGGTGAGCGAGTCGGGGCAGGCCATGATCTGCGCGGGCGTGCCTTCGGCGACAACGTTTCCGCCGAGGCGGCCTGCGCCGGGGCCGAGATCGACCACGTAGTCGGCGTGACGAATGGTGTCTTCGTCGTGCTCGACGACAAGCACGGTGTTGCCGAGATCGCGGAGCTGCTCGAGCGCGCCGATAAGCCGCTCGTTGTCGCGCTGGTGCAGGCCGATGGAGGGCTCGTCCAGCACGTAGAGCACGCCGGTGAGGCCCGAACCTATCTGCGTGGCAAGACGGATGCGCTGCGCTTCGCCGCCGGAGATAGTGGCGGCGCTGCGGTCGAGCGCGAGATAGTTGAGACCTACGGCGCAGAGGAATTCGAGGCGCTCGGCGATCTCGCGGCGGATGCGCTCGGCGATGAGGGCTTCGCGTGCGGTGAACTGCAGATTGATGGCCGCGGAGAGGGCCTTGTTAAGCGGCAAGGCGGTGAAGTCGGCGATGGACATGCCGCCGACCTTGACGGCGAGCGACTCCGGCCGCAGGCGCTTGCCACGGCAGGCGGGGCAGGGCGTGGCGGACATGAAGTTCATCATGTACTCGCGATAGCCCTCGCTGCGCGCCTCGGTGATGGAGTCGCGCAGGTACGCGAGGATGCCGTGGAAGCCAGTGCGCGGGCCTTCGCCTTTGGGCGGCCCGTAGACGAGAATGTGCTGCTGCTTGGGCGGCAGGTCTTCAAACGGCACGGAGAGGTCGATCTTGTAGCGCTCGGCGGCCAGGTGGATGAGCTTGAGCAGGTACTGCGAGGCGGAGCCGGGACCGAGGCCGCCATCGAGCAGCGGCTTGCTCCAGTCGGTGATGACTTTGGCCGGGTCGAGGTCGTAGAGCGAGCCGAGGCCGTGGCACTCAGGGCATGCGCCGAAGGTGGAGTTGAAGCTGAAGCTGCGAGGCTCAAGCCTGGGCACGTCGAGGCCGCAGTCCGGGCAGGCCATGGAGGACGAGAATAACTGCTCTTCGCCGCCGGTGAGCGCTACGAGGACGAGACCGTTGGCGAGCTGAAGAGCTTTGGATACGGCCGCTTCGAGGCGCTTGTCGAGCGATGGCTTGCCGTTGGTTGGAGCCTCTCCGGTGCTCTTGAGCAGCACGCGATCGACGATGGCTTCGATGGTGTGGTTCTTGCGTTTGTCGAGTGCGGGCGGCTCGGCGAGGTCGACCATTTCGCCGTCGACGCGTGCGCGGAAGCCCTGCTGGTCGAGCTGATCGAGCAGGTCTTTGAACTCGCCTTTGCGGCCGCGAACCACGGGAGCCATGACGGTGACGCGCTCGCCGGTGCCGAGCTCAAGGATGCGCTGTACGATCTGTTCGGCGGTCTGGCGCGCGATGGGGCGGCCGCAGTTGGGGCAGTGGGGCGTGCCGACGGATGCGTAGAGCAGGCGGAGGTAGTCGTAGATCTCTGTGATGGTGCCTACGGTGGAGCGAGGGCTGCGGCTTGTGGTCTTCTGCTCGATGGAGATGGCGGGGCTGAGGCCCTCGATCGAGTCGACGTCGGGCCGCTCGATCTGGTCGAGGAACTGGCGCGCGTAGGCGGAGAGGGTTTCGACGTAGCGGCGCTGGCCCTCGGCGTAGATGGTGTCGAAGGCGAGCGACGACTTGCCGGAACCGGAGAGTCCGGTGACGACCGAGAGCGTGTTGCGGGGGATGCGCACGCTGATGTCGCGAAGGTTATGCTGGCGCGCCCCGCGCACCGAGATGTGAGTGATCGACATGGTTGACGAGGAATCGGGGTAGACGACGGGGGTGCGACCGCGCTGTGCGGATGCGCAACTCCCTAGGGGTATTCTATTTGCCAACAGAAAAGGGGGTCAACGCGGGCCGATTTTCTGCGACAATCCGTTCGAGCGTACTCGATTACCGGTGTTTTGCCGTCTCAGATTGTGTGGGATGTACGGGAACCGCCCGGTAGACTGAATTGCAGGATCACGGATGACGGATTTAATGAACCTGGTGATGTTGATTTGCGCGACGGTGGGCTCAATGGCATTCGGAGTTCTCGCCGCATATTGGATCTTCCGCGTAGCTTTCGCGCTGATGCGTCCGCAGAAGAAGGCTACAGCATCCGTTAAGACGCAGCCTGAAGCGGCCGGCACCCTGTAAGGCGCATCTTCGCTGGTTCTTCCCTGAGCCAACTCTCAAAAAGCTTAATTCAATGAAGTGCTACGGATTCGGCTGCGTGCTGGGCTGTTGCCCCTGCTGCTGTTGTTGCTGCATCAGCTGTTGTCGTTGGGTCTCCTGCGAATCGGGCGTTGGACGGGTTCCCTCCGGTTGTGCCGGTGCGGCTTGAGGCGGCTCGGGTTCAGGCGTCGGTGTGTCATCCGCGGAGTCGTCATCCTGCTGGGACTGCGGCTGATACGTCGGCCTGCCGGGGGGGGGAGACGCAGAGCTGCCTGAACCACGCGTAGTGAGGAGCACCTGGCGTGGCAGGCCCTGTCCGTTGTCCCCAATCATGACGATGTTGTTGTTGGACCCTT
>DATMUN010000308.1:0-3418 GCA_035563895.1 Occallatibacter sp.
GTGCCGCGCGAGCTGGTCGACGCGCTCGCACCGCGCGTGGGCGCGGTCTGGAACATGTACGGCCCCACGGAGACCACGGTCTGGTCGTCGACCGAGCTTGTCACCTCCGCGCAGAACATCACGCTGGGCCACCCCATCGCCAACACCTCGCTCCTCGTCGTCACCGAAGATCTGCGCCCCGTCGTCGATGGCGAAACAGGCGAACTGCTCATCGGCGGCGACGGCCTCGCGCTCGGCTACCTTAAGCGCGAAGAGCTCTCCGCGCAGAAGTTCATCCCGGATACGGTCAGCAACATTGAAGGCGCACGCCTCTATCGCACCGGCGACGAAGTGCTCCAGTGTGCCGACGGCACGCTCGAGTTCCTCGGCCGCCTCGATCATCAGGTCAAGCTCAACGGCTTCCGCATCGAGCTCGGCGAGATCGAGAGCACCATCGCGCGCATCGAAGACGTCCGCCAGGCCGTCGTCATCCTTCGTGAAGATGCGCCCGGTGACAAGCGCCTCGTCGCGTACTACACCGGTAAGCAGGATCTCGACACCAACGAAGTTCTCGCGACGCTCCGCACCGGCCTGCCGGAGTACATGGTCCCGTCCGCAATCGTGTGGATGGCCGAGTTCCCGCAGACACCCAACGCCAAGCTCGACCGCAAAGCTCTGCCCGCGCCCGCCCGCAAACGCCCTCAGCTAGCGCAGGACTACATCGCACCGTTCTCGGAATCGGAAAAGCAGATGGCCGCGCTCTGGCAGGAGATGCTGCGCATCGACCAGATCGGCATCGACGACAGCTTCTTTGATCTCGGCGGAAACTCCATCGCTGTCTTCCGCATGATCAGCGCCTATCGCAGCCGCTACCAGCGCGAGATCCCGCCCGTAAAAGTCTTCCAGTATCCAACCATTGCGCAACTCTGCGACTATCTCGCGCGCAGTGAGGACGGCGAGTCCGCAGTCGCCGATGCGCTTTCGCGCACCTCGCATCGTCGCGGCCGCGGCAAGCAGGACCCGGAGTCCGGCGAATCCATCGCCGTCGTCGGCATGGTGGGCCGCTTCCCAGGCGCGGACAATCTCGATCAGCTCTGGCGCAATCTTCGCGAGAGCAGAGAGTCCATCTCCTTCTTCACGCCAGAGGAGCTGAGCCCCGGTATTGACGACAAATACCGCACCGCATCGGACTACGTCCGCGCGCGCGGAATCATCGAAGGCGTCGACCTCTTTGACCCCGCATTCTTTGGCATCAGCCCGCTTGAAGCTCGAGTGATGGATCCGCAGCAGCGCCTCTTCCTTGAACAGGCATACAATGCGCTTGAGAACGCAGGCTACGATCCCAGCCGCTATCGCGGATTCATCGGCGTCTACGCCGGCATCGGCGACAACCACTACTACACCACCAACCTGCTCACGCATCCTGACCTGCTCGCGCGCGCCGGCAAACTTGCCATCGAGTACGGCAATCAGAAGGACTACATCGCGCTTCGCACTGCGTATCTGCTCGATCTGCGCGGTCCCGCCATCAGTCTTAACACCGCCTGCTCCACCACTCTACTCGCCGTCGACATGGCCTATCGCGGCCTGCTCGACTACGAGTGCGACATGGCGCTCGCCGGCGGCATCGACATCACCATCCCCCACAAGAGCGGCTTCCTCTACACCGAAGGCGGAACCTTCGCGCGCGACGGCCACTGCCGTCCCTTCGACGCCGATGCAACGGGCACCATGTTCTGCGACGGATCCGGCGTCGTCGTTCTCAAGCGTCTCTCCGATGCGCTCAAAGACGGCGACCGTATCTACGCCGTTCTGCACGGCACCGGAAAGAACAACAACGGATCGCGCCCCGCATCCTTCCTCGCGCCCAGTGCAGAAGGCCAGGCAGAAGCCGTCGCCATGGCCCAGGCCAATGCCGGCATTGACGTAGAGCAGATCGGCTATATCGAAGCCCACGGCACCGGCACTCCCGTTGGCGATCCCATCGAGATCGAAGCGCTCAACAGCGTCTTCAGTCAGAAGACCGAGAAGCGGCAGTACTGCTACATCGGCTCCATCAAAGGCAACGTCGGCCACCCCACCAACGCCGCCGGCGTCGCCGGATTCATCAAGGCCGCTATGGTGCTGGACCGCGAAGAGATTCCGCCCACGCTCCACTACAAGACTCCCAACCCGCGCATCAACTTCGCCGAGAGCCCATTCATCGTAGCCGACAAGCTTGTCCCGTATAAGCGCGGCACGCAACCCCGCTACACCGCCGTCAGCTCCTTCGGATTCGGTGGCACCAATGTGCACGCCATCCTCGGCGAAGCGCCGCTGCCGACGCCCGGCAGCGAGTCGCGCCCCATGCAACTGTTCCCAATCTCCGCGCGCACCGCCGGTTCGCTCGATGCGCTGAGCGCTTCGCTCGCAGATCATTTCCAGTCCGCGTCTGAGAGCGAGTTCGCCGACACCGCATTTACATTGCAGACCGGCCGCAAGCAGTTGGCCATGCGCCGCATCGTCGTCGCATCGAGTCCAGCAGAGGCTGCCCGCCTGCTGCAACAGCCCGACCCGCGCCGCGTCGCATCCAAGCGCTGTGAGCGCCGCGATCCCCCTATCGTCTTCCTCTTCGGCGGCCAGGGTACGCAGTATGTCAACATGGGCCAAAACCTCTACGCCGATGAGCCTTTGTTCCGCGCCGTCGTCGACGACTGCTGCGAGATTCTCAAGCCTCACCTCGGCCGCGACCTTCGCGAGATGCTCTACCCGCGGCCCGATGACGAAGAGACCGCGGCCGTCTCGCTGCAAGACACCTTCTACACGCAGCCGTCGCTCTTCGTCATCGAGTACGCACTCGCGCGCCTATGGCAGTCGCTCGGCATTCAGCCCGCTGTCATGGCCGGCCACAGCATCGGTGAGTTCGTGGCAGCCACACTCGCCGACGTGTGGAATCTCGAAGACGTTCTGCGCATCGTCGCGCAGCGCGGGCGTCTGATGCAGAGCCTTCCGCGTGGCACCATGATGTCCGTACGCGCCAGCGCGGAGTCCATCGCCAAGCGCCTTCCGCCTGATGTGCAGATCGCCTCGAACAATGCGCCATCACTCTGCGTCATCTCCGGCCCCGATGAAAGCGTGCAGGCCGTACGCGCGCAGTTCGAGGCGGAGAACATCGTCTGTCGCCCGCTCCACACATCGCACGCCTTCCACTCGACGATGATGGACCCGATGGTTGAGCCGCTGCGCGCAGAGATCGCCAAGGTTCAACTGCGTCCGCCGTCGCGCCCGGTCGTCTCCACCGTCACAGGCAAGATGATGACCGAGGCCGAAGCCACCGGCGCAGACTACTGGGCACATCAGGCACGCGCCACCGTCGCATTCTCTGACGCGACGCTGACGCTCAAGGAGCAAGGCCACCGGCTCTTCCTCGAGTGCGGCCCGCGTTCCACGCTCTGCGCAC
>DATMUN010000309.1:0-2055 GCA_035563895.1 Occallatibacter sp.
TTGCAGTTGGCCACTGGGCCGCCACAGCATCCGCCAGCGCGGATGCATCAGCAAACCTGCCGCCACCCGGCCCATCGGTGCCCACAAAGTCCGTGTCGCAAAACCGGCACACGGCAGACGCGCGATCGGCGTCACGGCCGCTCCACAGATTGCACCCGGCAAAGCGGCAGAAGACAGCCGCACGGCCTGTTTGTGCGCCCTCGCCTTGCAAGGTGTAGAAGATTTCTTTTACCGCGTAGCTCATTGGCTTGCCTGTGCGTAGCGCACTACCAGCGGGTCTTCCATGCCGTTTTCGCTGAAGCCCTTTTGCCGCAGCAGGCAGGAGTCGCACGAGCCGCAGGGGGCGCCGTTTGGTGAGGGGTCGTAGCAGCTGCTGGTGAGGCTGTAGTCCACGCCCAGCTCAAGGCCGCACGCGATGATCTGAGCCTTGGTCAGCGCGATGAGCGGCGTGTGAATCTTCAGGTGCTGCTGGCCTTCCACACCGGCGCGCGTCGCCAGGTTCGCCATCCGCTCGTAGGCGGCGATGTACTCCGGGCGGCAGTCGGGATAGCCGCTGTAGTCAAGCGCATTTACGCCGAGGAAGATATCGCTGGAGCCAAGCACCTCAGCCCAGGCCAGCGCGAACGAGAGAAAGATGGTGTTGCGTGCCGGCACGTAGGTGATCGGGATGCCATGCGACATCTCATCAACCTCGCGGCCCTTGGGCACAGCGATGTCCGCCGTGAGCGCGGAGCCGCCGAAGACGCGCAGGTCAATCTGTGCCACGCGATGCCCGGCTGTGCCTAATGAAGCACAGACACGCTCGGCTGCGGTCAGCTCCCAGCTGTGGCGTTGTCCATAGGAAAAAGAGAGCGCGTACGTCTGGTAGCCTTCGCTGCGCGCAATCGCCAGCACCGTGGCGGAATCCAGCCCGCCGCTCAGCAAAACTACCGCCTTGCGCGGTTCTGTTGCCATCGGTTTACTCCTGCAGGCGACGAGCGCCCACTCTCTATTCTAGAGGTTTTAGATCCGCCATAGTTCACTCACCAGCAGGCCGTGCAGAAGCCTGGTTTCACCTGCGAGTTTGAAGTCAGCCTTCACAAGTGCGCTGCGATGATCCGGCAGACGCCGCACACGCAGCCTTGTGAGCAGGCCGAATGTGCGATAGAGCAGCGCCACCAACGGTCGAGCCAGCACAGCGCCAAACCAGCCGCGCGGAACGGCGAACTCAGACACCACCCATCGCACGTCTGGCGCGCAGGCTTCGCGTAATCGTGCTGCCAGCGCATGCACTTCTTCGCTGGTCAGGCAGTCGAGAAAGAAGTGCATGACGATCAGATCGTAGCCGGTTCGCATGGGTTGCCACTCGCGCGCGTCGGCAAGATGCATGTGCACACGCTCGGCGTGCGGCCCTGCGTTGCGGCGCAGCTCAGCCAGCATCGCAGCACTTGCATCCACTGCGTCGATCAAGATGCTTGGGCTTGTTTCGAGCAGCCGCGCTGTAAACCGGCCATCGCCATCGCCCAGCACAAGTGCACGCCGGCAATCCTTCATCTCGTTGAGCATCGTGCAGCGCGTACGCATCAGCAGAGAGCCAAAGGTGAGTGCCTCCATCCAGCGGTACGCGCGTGCGAGCCGGTCGAAATTTGCAGCCCCGGTCATCGTAGCAATACAACCGGTGTCAGTAGCACCAGGTCAGCGG
Source organism: Occallatibacter sp. (assembly GCA_035563895.1). Taxonomy (GTDB): domain Bacteria; phylum Acidobacteriota; class Terriglobia; order Terriglobales; family Acidobacteriaceae; genus Telmatobacter. Next base: position 1,682 of record DATMUN010000309.1, read on the forward strand.
CGGCACGCAATGTAAGCGCCGTCATGCGCGTTCGTGCTGCGTCGAGCAGTACAAGCAGCGCCGCGCTCGCCGCCGCGGCAGTTACCAGTGCCGCAGCTGCCGGATGGGATGCGCGCAGCGCGAGCGCTAACAGACCACCGACGACCGCAAGCACACCCGCGCTCCGAGCAATGCTCGCGTCCGGCGATGCCTCCCAGCGGTCGATTGCGTAGCAGTTGAGCCAGGCCAGCACTGCCAGATAGGCTGCAGCGATCAGCACGTCTATGCGAGTTGAGGTGTCCGCACGCAGCAGCGTTGGTAACGTGCAGCCGGATGCAAAGAGCATGCCAACCAGCAGCTCCTTCGAAGCCAGGGCGGGGAACCAGCGCGGCTTG
>DATMUN010000310.1:0-5075 GCA_035563895.1 Occallatibacter sp.
CCTCTGCGCCATTGCCCTGGTCCAAAGCGTTGCCACCCGCAGGGCACCAGACGCCGGTGAGGCCGGGGATGCGCTCGGCCTGCACGCCGTAGACGCCGCAGAGGCGGATGAGCGCCTCTTCCATGCGGCGCACGTAGTCGACCGGGCCGAGGCGGTTGCCGGAGAGGTTGCGCAGGCTGCGCAGGTCGAAGATGGGGTAGCCGACGAGTTGGCCGGGGCCGTGGTACGTTACGTCGCCGCCGCGATTGATCTCGTGGATAGAAACGCCGCGCTGCTGCAGGAATTCGTCTGACGCGAGGACGTTGGAGCGATGGGCATTGCGGCCGAGAGTGAGCACGGGCGGGTGCTCGAGCAGCAGCAGAACGTTATGGACGCGGCCTGCGAGGCGGAGGGCGGTGATCTCCGCCTGCAGGCGCAGGCTTTCGTCGTAGTCCACGCGGCCGAGATAGAGGTACTGGATCATCGCTGCTTCTGATTGTAGCCAGGGTGCATCGCTACTTGGTTGGACATGGGCGCAGGATGAGCGCAAAGGCCGCGCGCTCGCGCCAGAAGACGAGGAACCAGAGCAGGGTGGCAACCGCTCCCGCGCCAATGCTGGACGGAGCCATGAGCAGGTGGAAGAGCAGGATGTTGACCAGCACGGGGCCGAGCAGGACGAGGGCCAGGGCGACGTAGCGGTTGGCGAGGAAGAGGATGGCCGAGAAGACCATCACCACGCCGACGGCGACATCGTAGTGCGAGCGGGAGAGCGCGCTGGCGAAGTCTCCGGCGAGCCCCGGCGGCATGGGCCCGGTGGGCAGGAAGTGGACGATGGAGTTTGAGCCAAAGAAAAGGAACATGAGCCCGAGCAGATAGCGGGCGACGGTTGCAGCGATCTTCATTCACAACCTCCTTGAAAATACAGGGCAGCCGACGAGGGGGATGCTGCGCAACTCCAGCGCGATACATGGTGAGATGGCTGGAGCTGACGGCTGGATGCAACTTCTCTCTGGCGAGCCGGATTCACGGTACACTAGACGCTGGCAGGAGCGCCGGGCGGTCGCTGCCGGAGGTCTGGGTGACTGGATCGCCGGGGGAGGAAAGTCCGAACTCCGCAGGGCAGTGTGCCGGATAACGTCCGGGACGCGGGCTTGAAGGCCCGTGGACGGCCAGTGCCACAGAAAACAAACCGCCTCGGCTACCCCTCTTTCGGGAGGGCGACCCTGCAACGGCTTGCCGCTGCAGCGCCGGGGTAAGGGTGAAAAGGTGCGGTAAGAGCGCACCGCTGCGACGGTAACGCCGCAGGCAGGGTAAACCCCACACGGAGCAAGACCAAATAGGGAGGAATGCGCGGGCCGGGAGCCGGGCCTGCGCAGCGTATCGGCCCGATGCGCCCAGGCAGCTCCAGCAATCGCCGAAACCTCCGGGTAGGTCGCTGATGAGTGTCCGCGGCAACGCGGCGCCTAGAGGAATGACCGCACTACGACAGAATTCGGCTTACAGGCCTCTTGCCGAATTCACGGACGCCTGACGGACGCTCTCCGCAAGCGGGCCGCAGATCAGCCCCGGCCGGGATAACTTCCCTGCCGGGGCTGGCCATTTCCGGAGCGGAACGGACCGCGGTCTGCGGCCTTCAGCCGCGATGCTTTCAATTCATGTCATGTGTGCTGCTGCCGATGACGGATGCAGGAGCATATCGCCTTGAAACTTACGATTAAGCGGAAGCTCACCGCAGCTTTCCTGTTTGTGGCACTCATGATGAGCGGCGGAACGGGCCTGGCTTATTGGGCACAGCTGCGCGGGATTGAAACGGCGCACCTGATTGCGCGCACAACGATCACGCTGAGGGACATGGAGTTTTTGAACTCCTATATACGCGCGGTGACCGCGATGCAGCGGGCGTTTCTCATCTCTGGCAATGAACAGGCTGTGGCGCAGATACCGGCGTTGCGCAGCGAGGCGAACGAGGCTATTGCCCGCGTGGCTGCGGCTACGAAATCCGATCCGGAGGCCAGCGAGCATCTCGACCGCTGGAAGAACCTGCTGACGGAGAGGCGCGCTTTTACCGACAAGATGCTGTCGACCCGGCGGGAGCAGGGCTTCGACGCTGCGCGCGCGCTGTTCGACACCGGGGAGGACGACCGGCTTTACTCCGCGATGCAGGCGGAGGCCGGCGCGATTACGCAGGAGGCGGCGCGACAACTGGAGGCCAGCGAGCAGCACAACGACAGGATGCAGAGCCTGTTCGGATGGATGGAACTGGCTGGGGTGGGCTTTGCGATTCTGCTGCTGGCCGTGGTGGCGGTTGGCCTCATCCGGTCGATCGATCGCAACATCCGCACGGCGCTGGAGCTGGTGCAGAGTGTGGCGCGGCGCGACCTGGCGGTGGCGGACGGCGAACCGGAGGCACGAGACGAGATGGCCGATGCCATTCTGGCCATCAACGCGATGAAGCACTCCATGACAGACGCGATTGGCGATGTGGCGCGCGGAGCAACGCAGGTGGCCGGAGCGGGAGTGCAGATTGAAGCGACAAGCAGGCAGATCGCCGCTTCTGCGGAGGCCGAGCAGACGCACATGGCGTATTTCGCCTCGTCGCTGGCGGAGATGAGCGCCACGGCGCACGAGATGGCGCGGGCTGCGGAAGAGGCTGCCGCCGCGGCTACCGAGGCTGTAACGAGCGCAGGCGCGGGACGCGACGCCGTATCCGAAACCAATGAGGCGATGACACGCATCCGGGAGACTGTGCAGACGGCTTCCGGCGACATGATGAGCCTGGCGCGGGTGACTGGAAGCATCGGCGAGGCGGTGCGCACGATTGAAGGGATCGCCGGGCAGACGAATCTGCTGGCGCTGAACGCTGCAATCGAAGCTGCGCGTGCGGGCGAGCAGGGCAAGGGGTTTGCCGTAGTTGCGCAGGAAGTGCGCCAACTGGCAGAGCGCACGGCGACGTTTACCCGGGAGATCGCAGTCAAGATCGGCTCAGTGCAGCAGGGCGCGGATCGTGCGGTGCATTCGATGGAGGCCGGCGAAGAGGTGGTGGCCGAAGGCGTGCGCCGGTTCGAGCTGCTGAGTGCGTCGCTGGACTCGATCGTGCAGCGCATTGAGACGGCGCAGCACGGCATCTCGATGATTGCGACCGCGACCACGGAGCAGTCCGCTGCAACCGACGATCTGACGGAGTCGATCCACAAGATCTCGAGCGAGGTGCAGCAGACTGCAGTGCGCGTGGAGGAGACAGCGCAGGCGTGCAGCGAGCTGGCGAACCTCTCCTCGGGCCTGCAGGCGCTGGTGGATACGTTTCAGTTGCCCGCTGCCACCACATTGCAGGTGGGCCGCCGCGGGATGAGGGTTGTGCGCAAGGTTGCTTGAGTCGTCCTGGGTCACCCCGGCAGGAACTCTTCCCTGCCGGGGCTTTTTTGCTTGCGCGTGCGATTCCGCTAGGATGATTCCATGTTGCGAGTGAAACTGCTGGACCCCGAAGCGAAGCTGCCGCAGGTGGCGCATCCGGGAGAAGACCTGGGTTACGACATCTTTGCGCTGGAGGCTGCAACCATCGACCCGCGCAGCACGGTGCGTGTGCGCACGGGCATTGCTGTAGAGGCACGGCACCCGGAGACAGGCGCGCCGCTGGGTTTGCTGATCCGCGATCGCTCGTCGATGGCGGCGCGCGGACTGGCGACGACAGGCGGCGTGATCGACGCGGGGTATCGCGGCGAGGTGCTGGTGCTGATGACCAACCTGAGCCCGGAGACGCTGGAGATTCGCTCGGGCGAGAAGATTGCGCAGATGATTCCCGTGCCAGTGTTGACGGGCACGGTAGAAGCGGTGGAGTCGTTGGAAGACTCGCGGCGCGCTGAGAAGGGCTTTGGCAGCTCGGGGCGCTGAGTCTGGCCGAGAGGAGATTCCGCTGTGACGCCTTCGCAGAAAACACGTTGCTCCTGGTGTGGGACCGATCCGCTGTATGTCGCGTATCACGATGAAGAGTGGGGCGTGCCGGAGTTCGACAGCCGTGCGCTGTGGGAGCTGCTGATGCTTGAGGGCTTTCAGGCGGGCCTTGCGTGGATCATTGTGCTGCGCAAGCGCGAGGCGTTTCGTGCGGCATTTCGCGGATTCGATCCGGAGAAGGTGGCACGGTTCGGCGCGAAGGACATCGAGCGGCTGATGGGCGATGCTGGTATCGTGCGCGCGAGGGCCAAGATTGAGGCTACGATTGCCGGCGCGCGGATCTTCCTCGCGATGCGCGACGAGGGCGTGAACTTTGCGGAGTGGGCGTGGAAGTTGGCAGGGGACAAGCCGATCCAGAACACAGGCCCGTTGCCTGCGCAAACGCCACTGTCTGCGAACATTTCGAAGGAACTCAAGCGGCGCGGGTTTAAGTTTGTGGGGCCGACGATTGTGTACGCGTGGATGCAGGCGGCGGGCATGGTGAACGATCATACGGCGGAGTGTTTTCGGCGCGCGGCGTGCGCGAAGATCAAGTGGCCTCGGTAGCGCGAAGCGGATCCCCGGTCCCCAACTGCGAGGGACCGGGGGCACCCGGCGCAGACACCGCTGTCTGCGAACATTTCGAATGAACTCAAGCGGCGCGGGTTCAAGTTTGTGGGGCCGACGATTGTGTACGCGTGGATGCAGGCGGCGGGCATGGTGAACGATCATGCGCCGGAGTGCTTTCGGCGCGCGGCGTGCGCGAAGATCAAGAGGCGGTGGTAAGAACGGATTCGTGAACCCTTGGTCTCCCGCTCATCTTCGCAAAATGCTGGGAAGGCTTCCCTCAGGGGCTAAAGCCCCTTCTTCTATTTCAGGGCTTCTTTCGGCACGACTGAAGTCGTGCCCTGACACAGGGCTTTGTTGTGGCGGGGTTAGGAGCTTGCTTTCCCACCCATCTCCGCAAAAAGGCGGAGATGGATGGGACACATGGTTTTCATTCTGTGGGCCGGATCGATCACGACGAACCGGGCTATTTTCCGAGGCCGTCGTTCTTGTGGTAGTTGGGATACGCCGGCAGCGGGATGGCGGGGATGGGGTGCTCCTTCAGCTCGTCGAGCACCATCTTGACGCCGGTTTCCAGCTGCACGTCGTGGCCTGCGGCCACA
>DATMUN010000311.1:0-3792 GCA_035563895.1 Occallatibacter sp.
TCCGGTATACCGCCCTGGCCCGCCTCTCGCCAGCCCCGTATATCGGGTCGGGCCAGCCGGATCAACTTGTCTCCATCGCAGAGGCCGCCCGCCGTCTGAACGTGAGCCAAGATTATCTGTACCGGCATTGGAAGGAACTCCCGTTCACCCGCCGCATGGGGCGAAGGCTGTTGTTTTCCAGTTCGGGAATCGAAAAGCACATTGGACAGAATGACGGCTTGACGGCGCGACGGCTTAGGACTACTCTGGTGTCGCTGTAATCCAGCGGTACAGAGGAAGCCAATGAAGCGTGAGGAAAAGAAGCCCGTCCCGGATGCGGTGAAAACCACCATTCGGATTCGGCGCGATCTGTGGAACGCCGTCATGCACCGCAGCATTGACGAAAACCGCAGCTTGCAAGCCATCGTAGAGCTTGCCTTAGAGGACTACTTGAAGCGCGCGGAGGGCCGGAAATGACTACCCGAACAAGAGGCGATGGCCGGATATTCACCCGGACGGGAAGCGCGTTTCTCTGGTGCGCCTATTATCTGCGCGGCAAAGAGTTCCGGGAGAGCACCGGGACGGCGGACCCGGATAAGGCCGCGAAGTACCTCAAGCGGAGGCTCAAGGAAGTTGGGGCCGATCAAATCGGCAAGGCTGTCTTTGTGGGGCCGCAACAGGAGCGGATGAAGGTTTCCAAGCTCCTGGAGGCATTGGAAGAGGATTACAAGCTGCGCGGTAAAGACAGCCCGCAATTCCGGGCGCATCTGAAGCACGTCCGAGATTACTTCGGAACATGGCGCGCGGTTGAGGTTTCGGCGGAGGCCGTAGACAAGTACATCTCCGCACGGCAACAGGCCGGGAGCGCCCCCGCAACCATCAACCGCAGCACACAGCTACTTGCTCAGGCGTTCAAGCTGGCAATCGAACGGAGGCACCTATCCACCGCGCCGCAGATTCGGCATTTGTCTGAAAAGGGCAACGCCCGTCAAGGATTTTTTGCCGATGCCGATTTCCACGCAATCAGCGGCAAGCTCCCGGAGTATCTGCGGGATTTTATTCAGTTCGGATACCTGACGGGATGGCGCAAAGGCGAAATTGCTTCGCTGCGCTGGTCCGATGTGGAAGGCGATCTGGTGCGGCTGCGCGGAGAGAACTCAAAGAACGGCGAAGGCCGTACGGTCACACTGAGCGGCGATCTGGCGGACTTGATTGAGCGCCGGAAGGCACAGCGGAAAGTGGAGAAGAAAACGGGTGTTCTCCTGTCCGAGTATGTATTCCACCAGAAGGGCGAGCCTGTTGGGGATTTCCGCAAAGCATGGGCAACCGCCTGTGTTGCGGCGGGCCTGGGGCAATTTGTATGCGACCGCTGCAATCAGCCGATTGACGGGCATACCTGCGAAGCCTGCAAGAGTGAGGCCCGGTACGTTGGGCGCATCTTCCACGACTTCCGCCGGACGGCGGTTCGGAATATGGTCCGGGCTGGCGTCCCTGAGCGCGTTGCAATGACGATTAGCGGGCACAAAACGCGGGCCATCTTTGACCGCTACAACATCGTGAACGAGGCCGATCTCCGGGAGGCCATGCAGCGCACCCAAACCTATCTGCGCGAAGGAGGACAGCAACCGAACCGCGCCGCCGTCGTTCAGATGCGGGCCGCTCAGAACTAGGCTTTTCACAGAACACGGACAGTACACGGACATTCAGCCGGAAAACGAAAAGGCCGCTCATGGGCGGCCTTTTCTAAGTTCCTCATTATCAGAGGTTTGAATGGTTGCGGGGGCTGGATTTGAACCAGCGACCTTTGGGTTATGAGCCCAACGAGCTACCGGGCTGCTCCACCCCGCATTCACAGTCTAGCAATAGCCCCCGGCGAGGTCAATGGACGCAGCCCTCTCTCCGTCTCCCTTTTCTGTCGTGACCTGTGCAAAACACGGGATTTATCGCGCATGGTGACCTCGGCGTAGTGCATCTTCTACGCCATGCCCGAAGCGCCGTTCAATGCCGGACAAACGGGCCATCCGTTACACTGCGATCAACCCTTTTCGATTGATTGCGAGGCGCCCCGCTGATGTCGCAGCTATATGTCGTTGTGCTGGTAGTGATTGTGACGGTGCTGCTGGCCGTGGCCCTTTATCGCTCCACCCGCGTCAAAACCAAAGCAGACTACCTTGTAGCTGGCCGTTCGTTACCGGCGCTCGTGCTGGTGCTCACGCTGCTCACCTCGTGGATCGGCGCTGGTTCGCTCTTCGCCGGTGCAGAAAACGCCTACCGCAACGGCTTCGCCGCACTCTGGCAACCTGCGGGCGGCTGGCTTGGACTGCTGCTTATCTACTTCATCGCCCCGCGCGCACGGAAGTTCGCCCAGTTCACGCTGCCCGATCTGCTCGAAGCGCGCTATAACCAGACCGCACGCGTCCTGGGCACCTTCGCCATTCTCTTTGCCTACGTCGGCATCACCAGCTACCAGTTCAAGGGCGGTGGCAACGTGCTGCACCTCATCTTCCCGGACACGGTCACACCCGAACTCGGAACCTACATCATCGCGGTCTTTGTCATAGTCACCACGGCGCTCGCAGGCATGTCGTCCGTTGCCTACATGGACGTCGCCATCGGCACGCTGGTTACCGTAATCGGCCTCATCGCCGCACCCTACCTCATCATCAAAGCCGGCGGCTGGAGCGGGCTTCACGCCGCGCTTCCGCCCACACACTTCCAGGTGCTCGGCAACCTCACCTTCGTGCGCGCAATGGAATTCCTCGTGCCCACTATGCTGCTCATGCTCGGCAACCAAGTGATGTACCAGAAGTTTTTCTCTGCGAAATCCGAGCGTGATGCGCGCGTCTCCGTCATCGGCTGGATCCTCGGCACGCTGCTGCTCGAGTCCGTAATCGTGACCATTGCCGTCTGCGGCTCCGCCCTCTACCCCACCGGTGAGGCCGCGCAGCAGCCCTACGAGATCATCCCTTATACCGCGCGCCACGGCCTTCCCGCTGTGCTCGGCGCGCTGCTTCTCGGCGCGGTTTTTGCCAAGGTCATCTCCACTGCATCGAACTACCTGTTCTCGCCCGCGACCAATCTGGTTCAAGACGTCTTCGTCCGCTACATGTCTCCGGACGCCTCGAACAAGCGCGTGCTGATCGTCTCGCGTCTCGCCGTGGTGCTGCTGGGCACCTGGGCGCTCTACCAGGCCATCTATGCGCAGAGCATCCTGCAAAAGATGCTCTGGGCCTACACCATCTACTCGGCCGCGCTCACTCCGGTTGTGCTCGCAGCGTTCTACTCGCGCCGCGCTACGGCGTGGGGTGCCGTCGCCGCCATCGGCGCAGGCACCGTCGTCACGCTTACCTGGGACCTCCCCATCGTCAAGGGCTTGTTCCCCTCAATCCTGGCCGAGCGCGATGCCATCTTCCCTGCACTGTTCGCAGCCCTGCTCGCGCTCATTCTCGTCAGCATGTTCACGCCCAAGCCCACCGCCGCGCAACTCGCGCAGTTCGACGAGTAGCGCGATGAGACTGCCCGCCTCCGTAATCGCCTAAACTGGGGATTGGACATCCTCATGACGACACGCCCCTGCTGGGTCGAAATTCGCACGCGCACCCTCGAAGAAAACTTCCGCTTCCTCACGCAGCTCGCCGCACCGCACGCCGAGCTGCTGGCCATCGTCAAAGCCAACGCCTACGGCCACAGCCTTGCGCTCTGCGCACCTGCCGCCGTGCGAGGCGGCGCGTGCTGGCTCGGTGTCACCAGTGTTGAAGAGGGCATCGAAGCGCGCGCAGCGTGCCCTGATGTGTGCGTGCTCGTCATCGGCGG
>DATMUN010000312.1:0-2774 GCA_035563895.1 Occallatibacter sp.
GCCGGCCAGAAAACTGATGGTAGATATGGCGAGCCAAAGCCACTGTGCGGTTTGCCAGGAGAACAAGGCAAACGGAGCGATGATCGGGTAAGTGGAAGGTAGATAGTTAACCAGGGTAAGGGTGTAGATGAGCCAGGCGGGGTCTTCGGGATGGATGCCGCCGCTGGCCTGATAGTACGCGCGTAGAGCGGCCTGATTGTACGGGTCCTGATGATGGATAAGGCCGCTGGTTACGTAGTAGATCGCGCGGAAGTCGAGCATGCCGAGGGGGCGGGAGCGGGCGATGCTCGAGCCCCACGCGAGAAGCACGAGAGCGCCGAGGATCAGCAGGAAGAGGCCGATGCGGCGTTTCTCGTTGGTGTTGTGCATGGGATGAGAGAAGGATAACGCGGCGTGCTCTCATCTTTGCCGCACCAGGGTTATTTTTTAGGGCGCTTGTAGAAGGGGATGGGGACTTGTTTGGCGCGGACGCGGTTGTTGCGGACTTCTACCATGAGGTCGGCTCCGCTGGCAGCGATGGCGGTGGGGACCAGCGCCAGCGCGATGTTGGTCTTGAGGAAGGGCGCGGGTGAGCCGGAGGTGATGACGCCGGCGGGGTTTCCGTCGAGGTCGAAGATTGGGTAGGTATCGCGGGCGATGCCGCGGTCGATCATCTCGAGGGCAATGATCTTGCGCGTGGGGCCGCCAGAGTTCTGCACGGCGAGCAAGGCGTCACGGCCGATGAAGTCGCCCTTGTCGAGCTTGAGCCAGCGGTCGAGGCCGCCTTCGAAGACATTGATCTCGTCGGAGATTTCGTGGCCGTAGAGGCTCATGCCTGCTTCGAGGCGGAGAGTGTTGCGCGCGCCGAGGCCGCAGGAGCGGATGCCGAACTCCTGGCCTGCTTCGAGGAGGGCGTTCCACATGGCGACGGTGGTGGGCTCGTCGGAAGGGAGGTAGAGCTCGAAGCCATCTTCGCCGGTGTAGCCGGTGCGGGTGATGAGGATGTTGGGGAATCCGGCGACTTCGCCCCAGGTGAACCAGTAGTTCTTGATGGCGGCGAGATCGACTTTGGTGAGCTTCTGGAGGGTCTCGAGCGCACGGGGGCCCTGGAGGGCGAGCTGGGAGTAGTAGGGCGAGTAGTCGTTGAGATGGATGCCGGGCATGCCGGAGGTCTGCTGGCGAATCCAGGCGTAATCCTTGTCCTTGGTGCCGGCGTTGACGACGAGGAGGTAATCGTTTTCGGCGAGGCGGTGGACGAGGATGTCGTCGACGAAGGTGCCCTGGGGCGTGAGCAGCGCGGAGTAGTGGGCCTGGCCGTCTTTGAGGCGGGAGGCGTCGTTCATGGTGATGCGCTGGACGGCGGCGAGGGAGCCGGGTCCGCGGAACTGGATCTCGCCCATGTGGGAGACGTCGAAGAGGCCGACGCCGGTGCGGACGGCGATGTGCTCGGCGATGAGGCCGCCGCCGTTGCCGGGGTACTCGACCGGCATGTCCCAGCCACCGAAGTCGACCATGCGGGCCTTGAGAGCGCGATGGGTGGCGTTGAGGGCGGTCTTTTTGAGTTCGGCGGGGGCGGAGGTGGTCATTTGAGATCCTTTCAGGAGCGGCATCACAGGTGTGCAGCGGTTCCTTGCTTACGATAGGGACTGAGCGCGGGCGGGGTCAAACGCGGCTGGGAGAAGGGAAATGGGGCCGATGCGGGGAATGTTGCTGATTGTGGCTGGGGCTGCGGCGTGGGCGCGGGGGTTTGTGCTGCTGCATCGCGGGCATCCGGCCTGGCTGGCGATTGGGTTGGGGGCGGCGGCGATTGGGCTTGGGGTTTGGCATTTGACGCGGAGACGGGATTAGGCAGGTAGGTGGACTGTTCACAGTTCTTAGCTTGTAGCTATTGGGGGACGGATTGATGGCGACACTGTACAACCGCATTCAGGGAAGGAATCTGGAACGGCTGGCTGCGTTGAGCGACGGCATCTTTGCTGTGGCGATGACGCTGCTGGTGCTGGATCTGCACACGCCGTTGGCGGAGCATATTCACTCAGAGCGTGAGCTGCTGGCGGGGCTGTGTGCGCTGGGGCCGCAGTGGCTGGCGTATGGGATGAGCTTTCTGACGCTGGGCATCTTCTGGGCGGGGCAGCAGACGCAGCTGAATCACTTAGGCGAAGGCACGCGGGACCTGACGTGGATTCATCTGGGGTTTCTGTTCACGATTACCCTGATGCCGCTCTCGACGCATCTGCTGGCGGAGTTCATTGCGTACAGGACGGCACTGCTGCTGTATTGGCTGAATATTCTGGCGCCGGGCGTGATGCTGTATTGGAGCTGGGCGCATGCGACGCATGCGGGGCTGATCAAGGACGATACGCCGGACGAGGTGCGAGGGAGTATCTGCAGGCGGGTGCTGATTGCGCAGTCGCTGTATGCGGCGGGCGCGGCGTTGTGCGTGATTAGCAACTGGCTGAGTCTTGCGGTGATTGTGCTGGTGCAGTTGAATTATGCGCTGGCGCCGTTGGGGAGACGGAGGCGGGGATGACCGCTGATTGGTTGGAGCGGGCATTTGTTTGCAGAAGAACAACCACAGGTCTTTCGACTCCGTTTGCCGCAAAAGCGCGTCAAACTACGCTCAAGATGACACGGTGTCTTTGCTGTGGACCTCGAGTTGAGGCCACTAGCGCTTACGGGCGCGCCAGAAGGATGAGACGCCTAGATAGAAGAAGACGGTGACTACGATGGCGGCGGCGAGGAAGGTGCGGTGGTCGGGGCCGTGGGCGTAACTCATGCGCGTGCGCCAGAGGGTT
>DATMUN010000313.1:0-5338 GCA_035563895.1 Occallatibacter sp.
AATGGAAGCAAGCGAGACGTACCGGCTCAGCGCCAGCACCACGAAGAACACCGTAATGGCAGCCAGTGCGGCCAGCGGGGCCGCCACCAGAAACACACCGAAGCCCGTCGCCACACCCTTGCCGCCCTTGAATCGCAGCCAGACCGGGAACATGTGCCCAAGCACTGCGAACAGCGCTGCCAGCGCTTCGACGCTGCGCACTGGCGACCCGGCCATCAGGTAAGGCGCCACCAGCGCGCCGAGCCAGACAGCAGTGCAGCCCTTCAGCATGTCCGCAAAAAACGTGGCCGCGCCAAGCCCGCGCGAACCTGAACGCAGTACGTTCGTTGCGCCGATGTTGCCGCTGCCGATGGTGCGGATATCCTGCTTGCGGAAGATCCGCATCAGCAGATAGCCGCTGGGAATCGACCCGAACAGATATGCGGCGACCGCAATCACAACACTTCCAAGAGGCATAACGATTGAGAGTTTAGCAGGTGAGGGCAGCGCAGCGTGAGACTGCGGCCACAAGCTCGAAATCGCATGCCTGCCGATCAAAACCGGGTGTATAGTGGTGGCCTTCCCCAGAAAGGTCCCAATTCAACGTGAACGAAAGGTGGAGGTCCATGCCAGGTTATCTCTTGCAAGCCTCGTACAGCGTTGAGGCGTTAGCTGCGCTGGTCAAGAAGCCGCAAAACCGCACCGAGCTGATCCGGAAGTCAGTGGAGAAGCTCGGCGGCAAGCTCACAGGCTTCTGGCTGTCCTTTGGCGACTACGACATCGTAGCCACCTTCGACATGCCCGACAACGTCAGCGCAGCTGCGTTCGCCGTCGCAATCGGCGCAGGCGGCGCCATCCGCGCCGTAAAAACCACGCCACTGCTCGCCATTGATGAAGGCGTAGCCGCGCTCAAGAAAGCCCGCACCAGCGGCTACAAACCTGTTACCGCGAAATAAATGAGAGTGGCGCTGCAACAGCGATCGTGCAGCGCCACTCTTTTCCTCGACTCGGATATACCGCCTTACATCAGCTTCTTGCGAACTAGATCGAGCGCCTGCTGTGACGCCCACTGGCGCACGCGGTCGCGATCGCCGCGGAACGTGCGGTCGTAGGTATCCGTCGTCTGCCCGTCGGACACAGCAAAGTAAACCAGTCCCACCGGCTTCTCTTCCGTGCCTCCCGTCGGCCCTGCAATCCCCGTTACGCCCAGTCCTAGTGTGGCGCCCGTGCGCTTGCGGATTCCCTCCGCCAGTGCCGCCGCAACTTCCGCCGAGACGGCGCCATGCTGCGCAATCAGCTCCGGAGGCACACCGGCAAAGGTTGTCTTGAGCGGATCAGAGTAAGCGACAGCGCCGCCCAGGAACGACCGCGAACTGCCCGGCACGCTCGTAATGCGCTGCGCGACAAGTCCGCCCGTGCAGCTTTCAGCCGTGGCAAGCGTCGCCTGCCGCAGGCCCAGGTAGTAGAGAACGATCTGCTCCAGAGACTCTCCCTCCGACGAATAGAGCCAGTCGTCCAGAGCCTCCTCAAGCTTGCTCGCCAGCTCGTTCACGCGCGTCTCGGCGGCCTCTTGCGTAGGCTTCGCGCACTGCAGCGTCAGTTGAATATCGCCTGCATGCGCCAGGATCGTCGTCTCAACATCTTTGTATGTCGTATAGATCGGCGCCAGAATTTTGTCGGCCTGCGACTCCGGAATCATCGCTGCCTTCAACGTACGCACGGCCAGATGCCGCGGCGGCAATAGCTCCTTTAAACGCGGAATACACTCTTCGTCCAGCAGCGGCTTGCACTCATTCGGTGGTCCGGGCAACAGCATTGCCAGCTTGCGAAAGCCGTTGAACTCCGTGTCGAGCCACTGCCCGGGCGCGCTGCCATTTGCATTCGGCAGCACCGTCGCTGTCTCAATCACGTCAGCCTGCTTCAGGTTGTTCTCCGGCATCGTGATGCGCCAAGTGGCAGCCCGCGCGTGCAGCGCCGCCACCTGCGCAGCTTCGCGCTTCAGGCCCAGCCCCAGCGCTTCAGCCACGGCCTCGCGAGTCAGGTCATCTTCGGTTGGGCCCAGCCCGCCTATCACCACAAGAATGTCCACGCGGCCCAGCGCCGTCTTGATGGCGTCGACCAGGTCCTTTCGCCGGTCGCCAACGATGGTTTTGAATGCGACCGTAACGCCAAGGATGTTCAGCTTCTCGGTAATGTAGAGGGAATTAGTGTCCTGCCGGTAGGGCGTGAGCATCTCCGAGCCGACAGCGATGATTTCCGATTTCATTCTCTTGCGTATACTCCTGCGGACAGATGCGGCCGGCGTGTCAGTTTGCGTGCAGCCCATCCACGCTCAGATCCACATCGAAGACTGCTTCATTTGTAGTCAAAACCGCGGTGCCGAGCGGCGAAAAGGCAATGCCCACTAGGTTGTCGCCACTCAGCACCAGAGATGCTTCGCCTGCCTGCGTTACGCGCACCAGGCCGCGGCGTCCGTGCAGGCAAGCTGTCACGTACACATCGCCGTCCTCGGCCAGCGCCAGCCCCTGCGGGCGGCCTAGCCCCCGGAACCACACACGAGCCTCGCCGTGCGCGTCGATTGCCCAGATGGCATCGTTCGAACTGAGCGTGGGACCGGTCACAAACAGCGTGCCCTTGCCATCGATCGCCAGGTGATAGGCCGCGACACTTGGCTCCAGCGTGGCGTAGACAAAGATGCGCCGCTCCAGGTCGATCTTGAACACGGTGCCGCTGCGATCGCCGACGTACAGATTGCCCTGCTTGTCGAAGACCGCGCCCGTCGCAACGCCCATGCCCGCGGCATATTGCGTGCTTTCGCCCGCGCCATCCACGCGATACACCGCGCCCTCCGCGCGCGACGTGACAAACAGATCGCCATCCGGATTAAAGGCCAGCCCGGTCGCGTTTAGAAGTCCGGTCACAAACGGCGTAGCGCGCCCGTCCGGGCTTACGCGCACCACCGATACCGGTGTCTGCTTGCCGCGCGGGCCGGAGACGGTCGCATAGATCATGCCCGAGCGGCTGACCGCGGGACTTGTCACCGGATGCAGCCCGCTTGAGAGCTCCCGCGCCACGCGCAGCGGAACTCCGTTGCTTACGCCGTCGCTCGAACGCACTTCGACCAGCGCAGTCGAAGCCTCTTCCGGCACGCGGAAGGAGATGCGGCCCGGGCGCGCCATGGTCACATGCGCAGACTCCGTGCCGACCAGCACGCTTGGTGCACGGCCTGCGCGGGGGCCTAGATTCGCACCGGTAATCTCAACCTCGCCCAGCGGCAGCGCCGCAGAAGGCATCAGGTCGTCGATACGAGGCGCGACAGAGGTCCCGCCGATTGCGGATTGGGAAGTGGCACTCGGCATTCTTAATCTCTACGGGTGCAGCACGGGGATGAAATGTTGCAGCAACATACCTACAACCCAAGCATACGCTCCAGCGGCAACGTCGTCGAAGACGATTCCCCAGCCCTCGGGGAGCCGCTCCAACCGTCGCACAGGAAAGGGCTTGGTAATATCGAACAGCCGGAAAAGGACCAGCGCCAGCAGGCCATGCTTCCAGTCGAATGGGCTGCCCAGCAGTGCTATCCACTGGCCCGCTACCTCGTCGATCACCACGAATCCGGGATCGTGCCGCCCGCTCTCCCGCGCCGCGATAGTGGCCGCTGGAACGCCAAATGCCACCGACACCACTATGCCCACAGCCAGAGCAATCAGCAGCGCCTGCGCCGAAGGATGCGCCAAGCCCGCATAGAGCGCCCACACCAGCACCGCGCCTACCGAGCCCCATGTGCCCGGTCCTGGCTTGCCCAGTCCAGCGCCGAAGAACGTGGCCACCGTCCAGGCCCAGAATGTCTTGCGCTTAGCCGCCGGTCCCACTATCGACTCACTCATGATTCGTGTCCTTCGGACGCCCCGCCAGCCCGCCCAGATCCTCCAGCACCTCGGGGTCCAGCACCGGCGAGCTGATCTTGTACACGCCACTCGCCCATTTACCGAGGTCGATCTTCCGGCAGCGGTCACTGCAGAAAGGGAAGTCCTCATCCTTGGGCTGAACCAGGGTTCCGCACGTCGGGCAACGCAATACTGGAACAGATTTCTTCTTCGCGGCCATTGTCTTGTCCCTACTCCGATTTTCGCACCGCAATCGTTAGTCCGCTTGCCCACTCCATCGGCGTCATCACCAGCCGCGCATCGGCGCGCAGCCGCTCCAGCAGCACAGGAACCTTCTCCGCGTGGCCCTCGGGCCAGTTAGGCTGCGGCAGCAGATCGTCGATGATGTACAGTCCGCCCGGCTTCAGCAGCGCAAGCGCATCATCCAGCGCCTCGTACTTGCCCGGCATCGCATCTGCAAAGATCAGGTCGAAGCTCGCCGGCGACTGTCTGCGCAGAAATGCCGCGCCATCTTCGATCACCAGCGTCAGCCGCGGGTCCGAACCGAGAACCTCGCGCGCCACAGCCTGAAACTCCGGGCTGGTATCCACGCTTGTCAGGGTCGCCGTAGCATCCATGCCTTCCAGCAGCCACGCCGTGCCTACGCCGGTTCCCGTGCCTAGCTCCAGCAGCCGTCCGCCGGGTTTCGAGGCAGCCATTACCTTAAGCAGCGCACAAGTACGCGCCTCAGACGCCATCGTGAAATCAAGCGCAGCCGCACGCACTCGAATCGCGGACAGCGCCACAGGTTCGCTCATGTAGTCGATGTCGATCATCATTCCCCGTCGGCCAGCGGTCCACTCACAATGCGCGCTACCAGGTCGTAGTCGTGCGCTTCAGTGATCTCGGCACGATAGAAGCGCCCCGCCTCCAGCGTCTCCAGATCGCCAAAGTCGTTGATGTAGACCTTGCCGTCGATCTCCGGTGCGTGGAACTGCGTGCGGCCCTCCCACAGCAATTCGGTCTCTTCGCTCTCGCCCTCAGCCAGCACTACGAGTTCGCGCCCCACCCACTCCTGCTTGGCGCGCTTGCTGATGCCCTGCTGCATCTTCATCAGCTTCTTGCGGCGCGACTCGATCGAGCGCTTTGGCACCTTCGCATCGAGCGCAAAGGCCTTCGAGCCCTCTTCGTCGGAGTAGTTGAAGACACCTAGCCAGTCGAATCTTGCCTCGCCAATAAATTGTTCCAAGAGTTCAAAGTCACGGAGTGACTCGCCCGGGAAGCCGACGATGAACGACGTGCGCAGCACGATGCCCGGCACCGCCTTGCGCACCTTTTCAACCGTCTTGAGGAAGATCTCCGCGCCTGCGCCGCGCTTCATGCGCTTTAACACATCCGGCGAAGCATGCTGTAACGGCACGTCGAGGTACTTGCAGATCTTGTCGTGCTTCGCAATCGTCTCCAGCAGCTTGCCCGTAATGCGGTTCGGATAG
>DATMUN010000314.1:0-3472 GCA_035563895.1 Occallatibacter sp.
TAAAGGCTGATACTGTGACCGTACTCGGACACGGTGCTCTGCCCGCGCCTGTGCCGGCTGCCTACGATCAACTGATCCGCGCCGACTTCGATGCCCGTCTTGTCTCAGTGCTCGGCGTTGTGCGCGATGCTGTTTCGCTTACCGATGAAAGCGGACGCCGGACCCGGATGCAACTGCGCACGGATGGCGGCGAGATCACGGCGATTCTGAGCCTGGACAACCCCGACGCACTCAGCAGTTATCTCGACGCCGAGGTGCTGGTTACGGGCGTGGAGACCGGATCCTACGACGTGAAGCTGCAACAGACCGGCGTGACGCTGCTGGTAAGCGGGCAGGAGGACGTCAAAATCCTGCACCCCGCCTCGGCTGATCCCTGGTCTCTACCTGTTACGCCGATGGATCGCGTGATTACTGCGTACCACGTGAACAACCTGAGCCGGCGCGTTCGCGTTCACGGAACGATCACTTATTACCAGCCGGGAGTTGCCGCGGTTCTGCAGGATGGCGGCCACAGCCTATGGATGGCTACGGCGGATTCGAACCCCCTGCGCATCGGCGATAGCGCGGACGCAACCGGATTCCCTGACCTGCGCGATGGCTTCCTCACGCTGTCAGGCTCGGCGATTCGCGACCTGAATACCAGTTCTCCAGTTCAGCCGGTCCCCATCACGTGGGACGAGCTCGCCTCGGGCCGCCACGTCTATGACTTGGTTTCGATCGAAGGCAAGATCGTTGCCTCTCTGCGAACCGCGGTGCAGGACGAGTACGTGCTCGACGCTGGAGGCAACCTGTTTTCGGCCATCTATCGGCATCCGGCATCGGGCCCGAGCGAGATGGCTCCCATCAAGCAGCTCGCTCCGGGCTCGAAGGTTCGCGTAGCCGGTATTTGCATCTTGAGCGGGCGCGCAGCAACTGACAGCCGGACCTCGGTCAACATCCTGTTGCGCTCGAACGATGATCTTACCCTGCTGGCAGGCGCACCGCTGATTACCGTCGTCAACCTGGTTCGTGTGGTAGCCGTCCTGGTGTTGGGTATGCTGGCCTTTGCCGTGTGGGGCTGGACGCTGCGCCGCCGCGTACGACAGCAGACCGCGGACATTATGGCGCGCAGCGAGGCAGACGCCGCGCAGGAGCGGCGCGTTGCTCAGCTTGAGCAGTGGCGTAGCCGCATTCTGGAAGACATCAACAGCTCTCGCCCGCTCTCCGACATTGTCGAGCACATCACGGAGATGGTCTCCTTCATGCTGAACGGCGCGCACTGCTGGTGTGACGTGAACGACGGCCCGCGGCTGGGCCGTGCGCCCGCGCGGAAAGAAGGTTTCCGAATCATCAGCCGCGATGTGCCCTCGCGCACCGGGCTGGTTCTGGCCACGCTGTTTGCGGCGCTCGACTATCCGACGCCAAACGAGGCCGAGGAGACCGAAGCTCTGACTGCCGGCGTGCGCCTGGCTACGCTGTCGATTGAAACGCGAAAGCTTTATAGCGATCTGCTGCATCGTTCGGAGTTCGACCTGCTCACCGACATGCACAATCGCTTCTCACTCGACCGGCATCTGCAGGAACTCATCGAGAAGGCTCGAGAGACGAACTCGACCTTCGGACTGATCTACGTTGACCTCGACGACTTCAAGCTTGTGAACGACCTCTACGGCCATCACGTCGGCGACCTGTATCTGCAGGAGGTTTCGCTGCGCATGAAGCGCCAGCTGCGCACCGGCGACATGCTAGGCCGGCTCGGAGGCGACGAGTTTGCCGCATTGGTGACGGTGGCGCGCGGACCGACCGATGTGGAAGAGATTGCACAGCGGCTGGAACGCTGTTTCGACGCGCCTTTCACAATGAATGGCTACGTGCTGCGCGGCTCTGCCAGTGTGGGCCTGGCAATCTATCCGGCAGATGGAATCACGAGCGATGCTTTGCTCAGCGCTGCAGACGCCGCAATGTACCAGGCCAAGAACAGCCGGCGCGCTACCGGCCAGATCGGCACACGCAAGAGCAACTAAGATTCTGATTTATGCACTGGTAAAAAGAGAGGCCCAGCTTTGCAGCCGGGCCTCGTGGTTTGTGTGAGACTGCCGCAGTTACTCGGCTGCCATCTCTTCGGCTTCGCCTTCCTGGCGCATCATCTCCAGTTCGCGTTCTGCCGCTTCGATCTCGGCGTGGACTTCCTGCTGCACGCGTTCCGCCGCCTCTTCGAGTTCAGGCGAGAGCTCGACGTTGCGGTAGTACTCGAGACCCGTACCAGCCGGGATCAGACGTCCGACGATCACGTTCTCCTTCAGGCCGCGGAGGTTGTCCACCGCGCCGTTGATGGAGGCTTCTGTGAGCACGCGCGTCGTCTCCTGGAAGCTGGCAGCGGAGATGAAGGAGTCGGTCGAGAGCGAGGCCTTGGTGATGCCGAGCAGCAGCGGACGCCCGATAGCCGGACGGCCTCCGTTGGCCAGCACGCGCTCGTTCTCTTCGCGGAAGCGGAAACGATCGATCTGCTGCTCGAGCAGGAAGTTCGTGTCGCCCACTTCGTCGATGCGGACCCAGCGGAGCATCTGGCGAACAATCACTTCGATGTGCTTGTCCGAGATGGCCACGCCCTGCAGACGGTAGACTTCCTGGATTTCGTTCACCAGGTAGGCCTGCAGTTCCTTCTCGCCGAGCACGGCAAGGATGTCGTGCGGATTGAGCGGCCCGTCCATGAGCGGGTCGCCGGCGCGCAGATGCTCGCCTTCCTGCACGTTCACGTGCGTGCCGCGCGGCACGGAGTACTCGCGCTCGTCGCCATTCTCGGCCGTCACGTAGATCTTGCGCTGGCCCTTGGTGACTTCGCCGAAGCGAACAGTGCCGTCGATCTCGCTGATGATGGCTGTCTCACGCGGCTTGCGCGCTTCGAACAGCTCCACCACGCGCGGCAGACCGCCGGTGATGTCCTTGGTACGCGTCGACTCCTTCGGAATCTTCGCGAGCACATCACCCGGTCCCACCTCGGCGCCGTCCTCGATCATCAGGTGGGCGCCGCGCGGCAGTAGGTAACGCTTGTTGCCCTTGGAGCCCTTGACGACGAAGGTTGGCTGACGCTTTTCGTCCGGCGAGTCAGCAACCACCCAACGCGACAGGCCGGTCACTTCGTCGACCTCTTCGTTGAGTGTGATGCCTTCCTGCAGGTCCTTGAACGTTACGACGCCGCCGATTTCGGTGAGGATCGAGTAGGTGTACGGATCCCACTCAGCCAGCAGTTGACCGAGCTTGACCTGCTCGCCATCCTTCACGCGCAGGCGCGCGCCGTAAACCACCTGGTAGCGCTCCTTCTCGCGGCCGCGCTCGTCGATGATCGCGATCGAGCCGGAGCGATTCATGGCGACCAGCGTGCCGTCCTTGCTCTCGACGTAGTTCAGGTTGATGAAGCGGACCGAGCCGTTGTTCTTGGCATCGGTGCGCGACTTGTCCTGCACTCGGCTGGCCGTGCCGCCGACGTGGAAGG
>DATMUN010000315.1:0-2608 GCA_035563895.1 Occallatibacter sp.
AGAACAACGGTCCCCTGTCACTCCTGGCACCCGACAGCTCATAGGCCGATCCTGTCATTGGTTCTGCCAGATTCAACGCGTCGCGGGCCCTCCTACCTTCCCTCCGTCCACCGCCCTGGCCAAGTGGTACGTCGACCAAAATTGGCGTAGCTTCGGACCAGAAACCCTGCCGCGCGCGACGCTCCGCCTAGAGTAAGCATTCGTTCTGTGACAACTCACCGCACGCGGCCATTCGTCAGGCCCTCATACTGAAAGCGTTCCGAAAGACCAGCAATAAGACCTACCAAAACTCAGCGAGCTTCTCGGGCAATAGGAATTTTTATTGATCTCGTAAGTGAAGGCCTCGCCATGAAAACGCTTAAACCGCTGAGACTTACCGCCACTCTCACTCTCTCTAGTCGGAACTTTAACGCGCAGTGCGCGTAAGCCTTTGATTTGCCGCGGTTACGCGTGCCGGGGGAGTCAGATGCTGGGTACAGACGGGCTGATGTTCAGCAGGCGGAAGGCCTTTTCCTGAACGAGTGTGGGCCGCGTGATCATCACGATCTTTGCGTCCGGGTTCAGAGGTGTGTGGCAGACGTTGTAGGCGAGCGTGGCCAGATCACCGAGCAACGTGCGGAAGCTATGAAGCGGCAAGCCGTCCTCGCCAA
This sequence comes from Occallatibacter sp., assembly GCA_035563895.1. GTDB lineage: Bacteria > Acidobacteriota > Terriglobia > Terriglobales > Acidobacteriaceae > Telmatobacter. Next base: position 651 of record DATMUN010000315.1, read on the forward strand.
GTCTGGTGGTGTCTTTGGCCTTTGCCTGGTCCGAGCGTCGTGCCTTGGCCACCGGCGAGGGCCGCGCTGCGCGCGCGAGGTCAATGTATTCATCGTCAAACAGCATCGGCTTCAAGGTCTCGCGCATGTGCCATTCAACGTAATACGCGAGCATGCACAGGAAGACGTGCGCCCGTACACGCTCGGCGTTCCAGTGGAATATGGGGCGCACGTTCAGATCGACTGTCTTGAGCGACCGGAAGGCGCGCTCCACGACCGCCAGGCCCTTGTACGCCGAGACAGCCGCTTCGGCCGGCAGGTCCTGTTCGGGCACGCTGGTGCGCACCACATACAGGCCATCGAGCGCCGCTTCCTGCCGGATCTGATCGGCCTTGCGCGCCCACGTGAAACCCTCGTCGGTGAAGCTCAGCTCGAAGTGCTTGGCCATCCTGTAGTGGTCGATGACGCGGCCCACGCGCAGGGCAATCGCATCGGCGCCCTTGAGGCGGTTGCGCGCGCGCGTGGTCGCTTCGGCGATCTTCATCAGCTCGGCTTCAGTGGCCTGCAGCAAGTCCTCGCGTTTGCGGGTCCGCTGCTCGGCCAGCAGCGGATTGCGGCACACGATGAGCCGCTCACCGGGGAACGCCTCGCTGGTCACCTCCAGCAGGTTGCGCTCGTCAAACAGCGAGGGCTGGAAAGGCCCCTTCTCCTGGGCAAGCGCGCTCACCTGCGGCGCGCGCAGGCTGCTCACCCAGTCCAGCCCCGCCGGACGCAATACCGTGTCGATGCGCGCCTGCGTGAGCATGCCGCGGTCGCCCACCCAGGCGATCTTGCCGATGCCATAGCGGTTCTTCAGTTTCTCCACCTGCGAAGCCACGGTAGCCGGATCGGCGGTGTTGCCGGCAAACACCTCGACGGCCACGGGACAGCCCTCAGGAGTGCAAACCAGACCAAATACGATCTGCGGATCGTCGCGCTTGCCATCGCGACTGTAGCCGCGCGCGGCAAGCTCACAGCAGTCTCCGGTGACCCACGTGGAGGTGAGGTCATAGAGCACCAGCATGCTACCGGCCAGATGCTTCCTCGCCAGCCGCTTCTCGATGTCTTCCTGGGCCTCGCTCAGCCAGTCGAGCGCGGCATAGACCTGCTCGAGTTCGACGTCCCCCAGGTTCAGAAGGCGCGACAACGAGTGGGTCGCGGTCTGCTCGCACAACATGCGATGGGTGGCGAGCTTCGAAGCGGGTGACACCACTCGCGCCACCAGCAGCGCCATGAGCACCGCGCGCAGTGCGGCCGGTGCAGGCGCAAACCACTGCTCGGCACCGCAGGCACGCGCCGCGCCCAGCACCGCGGCCACATGCCCATGCGGCAGGCTGCGCTCGATCACGAAGGCCTCTTCAGCCGAGGGCACTGCGACGCCACCGCGCAGCAGCACCTTCAGGCCTTCGATGACCTCGGCGGGCAGCGATGAGAGGTTGGCCAGGGTGCGCTTCTTCACCTTGTTGCCGTCGCGGTAGGACTCACGCAGCAGGATGGCGGGTGGCGAGTTGCGGTTGGGAACGTGTTCGATATACATGAACACTGATTCAAGCACAAAATCGCAGAATTACAATATAAAAATACTAATTTACATGGCTACATGATAGTCCCAGAAAATAGCCGGAACCCAGCACTGATGCGGATTCCGGCTATTTGAGAAGTCAAAGCTCGGGCTAGCGCGGCGCCAAGGTGTGCAGCGAGGTGCGCCGCATTTCTCCGCGAGCGGCACGGCGAAGATAGCATCAGGTGCGGGGCAACCGGCTTCAGCAAGCGACCTTACTTCATCGACCTTTTTGCGTCACGATGATTTACTTAGTCATACCAATCGACTGCCTCAGATAGCCCAACGCGGTCAGTGCGAAACTGATTTGCCGGATGGGATGTGTCCGCATAGCCAAACGATATGCCACAGACCACGCGGCGTTCGTCGGGGATGTCGA
>DATMUN010000316.1:0-3424 GCA_035563895.1 Occallatibacter sp.
CGTCGCTGGCGCTGCGCTTGGGGCTTCGGCTGTGGCAGTGTATGCGTGTTGCGTGCAACTGACACAACCAATCTACGGCGTGACGGCTGCAGCGCTGCATTTCATGTTTCCGCTGCTGTCGGCTGACGGGCCGAGGCGGAGCCTGAAGATGCTGCGCAGGACGATCACGACGGTGTTTGCAGCGAATCTGGCATTCGTGCTCGGTGCACTGACAATTCTGCTGGCTTTCGGCAGCGCGATTCTGCGGCTCTGGATGGGAACGCCGATTGCCGCAGACGCTGGAGGTGTGTTGCCGATTGTTGCGTGGGGAGCCGCGCTGTCGGCACTTTCTGTAACAGGATGCTATGCGCTACTGGCAGCGGGCAGGCCAGCGAATGTTGCTGCTCTGAGCATTGTGGGCGCAACTGCGATGGCCATCGCACTGATGCAGTCCGCGCGCTTCGGATTGCGCGGCATAGCTTACAGCAGGTTGTTGCCTGGGTGCGTGTCGATGCTGATCTACATCCCGTTGGCGCGCTACTTGGTGCGAGGACAGACCACCGATGAGACGGTGGAAGTCGCGTCGATGCTCGAGGAGGCGTGAGGCGAAGATGATCTGCGGAGTGTCAATTCATGCAATGGCAGCAGACGGAGTTATGGATGTGACATCGACGGAGGGCTCGGAGCGCAGGTGCGCGAATGTGCTAGGCGTGGCGGTAGATGCACTTGACCTTGAGCAGGCACTGACGATGATCAGCGACAGGCTGCAGAATGGTCCGAAGGGATACGTGTGTGCGGTGAGTGTGCATGGTGTACTTGAAGCGCTGCACAACGATGCAGTGAGGAATGCGCTGGGACATGCAGCTCTGGCTGTGCCGGACGGTACGCCTACGGTCTGGGTGGGAAGAGCACAGGGCTATCGCGGAATGGATCACGTGACGGGTCCGACGGTGATGCGAGAGGTACTGCGACGTGCGGAGTTTGCGGGGTATTCGCACTTCTTTTATGGAGGTAAACCGGGAGTAGCGGAAGAGCTTGCCGCGAAGCTGAAGCAAGAGTTGCCCGGGGTGCGCATTGCGGGAACGTATACACCGCCGTTCAGAGAGTTGCGTACTGACGAAGAAGACGAGGTGGTGGCGATGGTGAACCGGCTGCGTCCGGATATTGTGTGGGTAGGAATCAGCACGCCACGGCAGGATCTTTGGATGCGGAGGATACTACCGCGCCTGAACACACGGCTGATGTTCGGCGTGGGTGCGGCATTTGATTTTCTCTCGGGCCACATACAGGACTGCCCGTTGTGGATGAAGCGCTCGGGCTTGAACTGGCTGCACAGGCTTGCGCAGGACCCGAAGCGCCTGTGGCGGCGCAACCTGCAGAGCACAGAGTTTCTGTGGCGCATCGCGTTGCAGCTGAGCGGGCTCAGCAGATATCCGCTGCGGCAGGACGGACATGAGGTTGCATCGGCCTGCGGCGATGGGCACAGCGGAGAGCCTGATAAGAGGCGCTAATACGGCGGGCGTGCATCCTGTGCGTAGGGCTTGCCAAACTTGTTGAGGTGATCGTGCGCGGGGTGGTAGAGGACCGATGCGTCGATAGACACGGACGCCGTCTGGCTGGCGGAGAAGTAGATTCGGCGTGTGAGTTTTTCAAGTGCCGGTTGTTGCGCGCCTTCAATCCATACGTTGAGTTCGTACTCACCGGAAGGGATGGAGTGAATCGTGAACTTCTGTGCGGCATCTGCGACGTTGAACAAGGGCGAGGAAAGCGCGATGACTACTCCGCTCATAGTTGGATGAATATTGCAGAAGATGTAAGAGACGCCCTCGCGGGAAAACTGCACTTCGCGTGAGCTGCCTGCCTCATAGAGGCCGAGATCGAAGCGTTTGCCGTTGAAGAGCGAGAAGACGTTGTGGAAGAAGGGATCGTCATTGGGAAAGGTAACGATGCTGCCGACGGGAATGACGAGCAGGTGCGGCGTGAACATACGGTTCTTTTGAACGAGCTTGAATCGGCCTGGTGGAGGCGACGGCACGGCGGACTTGTCGAGCGGAGAGAGCCACACAACGACGGCCGGAGGATGCGATCTGTCTGCAGAAGCTGGAAGCATGACCCGCCCGCTGAGCTCAGAGGATGCGGACGATTGAGCGCAGGAAATAGTTACAGCTGCGAGCAGCGTAAGGACCGCGAGCAGAGCTCGGAGCCGCATGGACGGAACAGTGGAAGTCAAAATCTGTACCCCGCGCCAAGACCGATGATGTCGCTGACTGCGGTTGGTGCTGTGACGTAAGAGGATATGATTCGCCGGTATTCGAGCGAGAAGAGCAGATATGCGCTAGGCGAGTAGATGACATTGCCGGTGATGGTGCGGTTGCGGGCAAGGTTGTATTCGGACACAGGAACTACGGTTGCATAAGGTCGCAACTGGCCTGCAGGTACAGTGTCTGCGCCGAAGGCCTCGTTGAACTCCAGGTAATCGCCTGCTTTTTGTTTCCACTGGATCCAGCCCCCGCGGTCATCGAGGGCCTGGTAGTAGAACTCCCCGTTTACGACGCGCGCGACATAGTCTTTGTAAGCCCCGCCGCCGAGATTGCCGAGTGCAGAGCCCCAGTAGGCGCTGCCGGAGAATTGCATTCGAGTCGATGCGGGGATGCGGAAGTCGAGAGCTCCGGCCCATGAGCTAAACGAGTAGTATCCACTGGCCGTGCGATGCCGGGCAAAGTGGCCGCCGATGCCGATGCTGAGTCCATCGCTCTCGCGGGTAGATTCAAATGCGAGCCGAGCTTCGGCGCCAGGCCAGTGAGAGAGTTCAGCCGTGGAGGGCGGCGTGTACGTGCCGTTGGGTGTCGTGGAGTAGAGCTGCGGCGGGTCTGCGGTATCGATGAGCGCCGTCTGCAGGCGGAGGGTGCCGGCCTTACTGGTGAAGGCATCGTAGGAGGCGCCGAGTTGTGGACTCCAGGACCAGAGATTGCCTGACCAGGCAAGCGCTGGAACCGCGACAGCGGTGAGCGAAGAAGGCGTCTCCGGCGCAATGAGCGGGCGATCCAGCGCGAAGAATGCATGTGCTCGCGTCCAGGTCAAATCAACGTGCGCAGTGCGGAGGCGAGCGAGGCCGACGGCGTAGCTGCCGCTGTAACCCGAACCGGAGGCGCTGGCGCTCATGTCAAGACGAAGATCAGCGTGGGTCTGCGCGCCGAGGAACTGCGGGCCATTCACGTCGACGCCAAAGATGGTCTGCCGGAAGGATAGGCCCGTGGAGCCGGAGCCGGAGAGCGCCACGGATGGAGTGGCGGCCTGATCGACACGGCGAGTATTAACGAAGCTGTTGACCACCATCATGCCGCTGAGCTTGACGGAATATTTTGACGCGCTCTCAACCTTGGATTGATCGAGGGTGGCGATCTGCGCGGCTTGAATAGTCTGCGTCTCGCGCATCTCTGCAACG
>DATMUN010000317.1:0-2232 GCA_035563895.1 Occallatibacter sp.
TCCGAGCGGGTGCCGACGATGACCACGTCATACGTGCCAGTAGGCAGCGGGCAGAAGACGAACGTGCCGTCCGCGTTGGCTAGCGTCGACATCACGATGCGATCCACACCAGCCGTGTCCTTTTGCTCCAGCGCCACCAGCACCGAGCCATTCACCGCATTGCCGGTGGACTGATCGAGAATCTTGCCGTTGATTGACGTCGATGTCGTGCTCACCTCACCCGCATGCAGCACGGGCTTCAGGCGGTAGGTCCCGTTGCCCTCCTGCACAATCGAGGAGCACGTATTGAAGTCGATATCGAGATCCTTTGTCTGTCCCGCGGAGATGGTGAATCCACCGGACGCTATCTGCCCCGAAGGAATCTTGATGCCGGTCTTTGCCTCGCTCGAGAGCTGCAGCGTGTGCACGCTCGAGTCCGACGAAAGCACCACGCAGTTGGCCGACGAACTGCACGCGTTATTCGCAACGCTCGCGCTGTTGTCGGCAAGAATCAGCCGGATCTGCTGATACGTTCCCGCCTGCAACTGCTGTGCATCGCCCAGCGTGGCCAGGAAGCATTGATTGTTCGCCTGGCCGAGCAGGTCAATCTGCTTGGGAGCGCTGGAGAGGCTCGGCGTCAGGTCCACCCAGCCGGAGTCGTTTGCGCCGGCACTCGAACTCACGTTCGCCTGCACGTCGGTGATAGTGACATAGACGTGCGAGAAGGGCCCGTCCGGCCCGGCACACGTTGCCGGATCGCTGATCATTACCTTCACCATCGCCGCGCCAGAGGTGGTGCTGCTGGAGCTGGCGGTACAGGCGACGATGATGGCTGTGATAGCCAGCAGGCAGGTAAGCACAGCAGCAGGCTTCCAACCACGCCGCAAAAGGTTCAACGCGCGATCCGTTCTTTGCGTAGTCATGTGCATCCTCGGGGGATGAATTTCTCACTCAAGGGAGAATCAAGGCAGCCAGTCAATCCCGAGGAGGAGTCAAGGTAAGCTCTGCGGAGACACTCGGCACTTCCGAGTTCGGGAGTCATAGAATACAGCGTCAACTAGACTATGGCGCATAACGTTGGAGAGTTACGTTCGTCACTGAAGTACCTGCCAACGGATCCCGACTTCCGCTTGGATGCCTCACGGACAGCAAACAGATGCCCGCAGCGCTTTACGACTCTCGAATGACCTTCACGTAAACGCCGTCAGGCAGTTCCCCCTCAAGCAGATGCACCACGCCGTTCTTCACAAAGCCATCCAGCACCTGTCGGCGCGCAGGCGGCGCCTGCTGAGCCCCCGCGGCTGGCCCCGCCGAATGGCCTTCTGGTCCCTGTTCCCGAACCCCTGTTCCCTGCGGCTTCCGCCCCATGCCGCGATCCATCGCCTCGTTAGCCAGCCGGTCGGCGTCTTTGTTGCCGCCGCGCAAGGTGTGCGCCATCTGGAACTTCGCAATGCGCGCAGCCTCGCGCTTCGCCTCCTCCCAGAGCGGCCGCAGCGTCGGGCTGCCTACCTTGTAGCGGCCCTTCATCTGGTTCACCATCAGCTCGGAGTCCGAAACGACCTTCAACTGCGTCACACCATGCTCATTGGCCCACTTCAGCACTGCCAACAAGCCGGAGTACTCGGCGAAGTTGTTCGTCTGCTTGCCCAGAAACTCGCTCAACTGGGCCACCACGCGGCCCTCAGGATCTTCGACAACCGCGCCGTACCCCGCCGGACCGGGATTGCCCCGGGAACCGCCGTCGCAGTGCGCCACATACCACCCTCCGGCCACAGCCGGTTCCGATCCGCCAAACAGATTTCGAGTCATCGCTGTTCCAGTCTACCGGCCCGGGACGGTGCGGACACTGAAGTACCGCGAATCTGCTCACCATGCGGTTCTTCTCGCGTCAGAACCAGTGTGGTCCAGTCTCGCCTGTTGGGGATCAGACAGAATGGCAACCGACACTGCACAACTCGTTCCCGTACCGGCCGCCGGCCCCTCTGGTTTGGCCTGGTCACGTGCCTCCGGGATACAATCCATCCCAGGCATGGCCGCCACCAGGGCAATTGACGGACCCGGCCGCGCGCAGGATCGCCAGCGTGAGCGCGCACCGGAAATGGAACTGATCCGCGAGGCGCAGGGCGGCTCACGGGCAGCGTTCGACGCGCTCGTCCGCCAGTATGAGCAGCAGGTGCTGCGGCTGGCGCTCCACCTCACCGGCTCCGAGCAGGACGCGGAAGACATCTACCAGGAGGCCTTCCTGAAGGCCTA
>DATMUN010000318.1:0-9931 GCA_035563895.1 Occallatibacter sp.
CAGTAATAGCCTTGGCATTATCGAGCCGAGTCTTGTTCTTGAAGTAGAAGTCGTAGTCGGTGGATGGGTAGTTGTGGAAGTAGTCGCCAAGCAGGAACACCTGCTCGATGGCGGGCGTGAGCGAGTTGATGAGGTCGCGCGCGGCGATGAGGCGCGGCGTGGTAACCAGGATGCTCTCGTTATCTTCGACACCGTTCTCGCTGCCCTTCACGTAGAAGTCATCGATGATGTGCGTGTCTGCAATGAGAGCAATGTAAAAGCGGCGGCCGCCAGTGTGCGCCGCCACCTCACGCGCCCAGAGCGAGCGCGTGAGGCTGGTGGTGAGAGCGGCTGCGGTAAGTGCACCAAAGCTGCGGCGAGTGATATCCGTCATGAGAATGCTCCCCTGACTAGAAGGTTAACTTGCCAGCCACCTGCAACTGACGCGGCGGAAAAGCTGAGGTGATGGAGCCGAAGCTGCCTGAGCTACGATTCGACGTGGGCGCCATGTAGTTCACCTTGTTGAGTGCATTGAAGGCCTCGCCTCGCAGGTCGAACGTGGTCCGTTCGTTCCACAGACGGAAGCTCTTGTGCAGGCCAAGGTCAAGCTGGTTGAACGTCATATCGCGCAGCGAGTTGCGCCCTGCGTTACCATAAGCCTGCGCAGCGCTCGTGGGGTTGGTCACGTTGGTCGTGCTCAGATAACCGGTGAGTGCAGTGCTCGTCTTCACCCAGCTACTCTTGGGGTTGATGGGATTGCCGGAGACATTCGGACGCTGCGTGAGCAGCGAGCTCAACGTGTAGGCAGCCGACGGGCTGTAAGTAAGGTTCACAGGTTGACCGCTCGTGTCGGTATTGATCGCTGTGAGCTGCCATCCGCCAAGCAGCGTATCCACTGCCAGCGGGAGGTGGTTCGCAAAGCGGCGGCCGTTGCCGAAAGGCAGATCCCACACCACGCTCAGCGTTTCGTTGAGGGGCTGGTTGTAGGCCGACTGGCCGCGCTCGCCGTTGAGGTTCGCCAGGTTCACGCGCGAATTGTCGCCGTTGGGGGTGTCGAGATGCCCCGATGCGTTGTCGATTGCGCGCGACCAGGTAAACGAATTGAGCAGGTAGATGCCGCCAGAGAAACGGTGCTCGAGTTTTACCTGCAAGCCGTTGTAGCTCAAGAAGCCTGCCGGGATGGACTCTTCGATAGTGGTGAAAGTGGAGATGGGTCGGCGGGCCTGCACGCTGAGCGTGCCACCTGCAACGTTTGCCGCAGCCTGATTCAAGTCGGCGAGAACCCAGATGTGCACGCCGTGTTCGCCGACATACGAAGCGGTGAGAACGGTGTTCTTGGTGAGTTCGCGCTGCACATCAAGATGCCACGACTGCACGTAGCCCGTGGGAATGTTCTTGGGGATGTAGCGGGTCTGTGCCAACAGCGTGCTGAAGTGGCTGGCATCGACAAACGTCGTGGGGTAGCCCTGCATCACCGTACGGAAGCAGCCGCTGTAGTTATCGCCAGTGCAAAGCTGCTGTTTTGTGCCGGACCACGCATACGGCGCGACCTGATTCACAGACGAGTTGATGATGTAAGGGCCGTTGTACGCCAGCAGGTTCTCACCGCCTTCACGGTTGAACTGATCGAAGCTCAGGCCGTACGCAGTGCGAATGACTGTCTTGGCATCCACCTGATACGCGAGTCCGAAGCGAGGCGCGAAGTCGAGCTTCGGCGTGTGCACCAGTGCGCGATTGAAAAGCGAACCAGACGAAGCCTGGATCAGCGTGTTCGTCGTCGGATCGAAGTTCGCCAGATGGTTGCCGTCAGTGAATTGCGGCGTGACCAGTTCATAGCGCAAACCCATGTTGACGGTCAGCGACGGCAGCAGCTTCCAGTCGTCCTGAAAGTAGAAGTAATCCATGTACTGGTGATAGTTGACGATGCGGAAGTTGTTGAGCTGGTAGCTGTCGCGTGCGCCGGTAAGGAAGTCTGTCAGATACGCTGCCTCTCCCGCGCCGGTGTCGCTTGTGCCGCCGCCATACTGGCTAAAGCCCTGGCTGAACGTTTCGCCGCCGTAGACCGGGTTGAAGTCATCGACCTCGGTGTTGATGGCAAGATACTCCCAGCCCAGCTTCATGCTGTGGCGATTCTTCAGGAACGAGTAGTTGATCTTCGGGTTGATGACGAACGGATTCTGGAACTGCGGGTTCGAGGTCTGTGCGCCCCACGTGTTGAAGTTCTTCACGCTCTCGTTGCTCAGGCGGCGAACGACGGTCTTGTCCGTGGGTAGTCCGGGGATGCCGGCCTCCACGTTGAGGCTCTCCTCGCCTGCAAGGTAAGGCATCTTGCCGCCCTGTGTCCACGTAAAGCCGACACGAGCATCTAGCGTCGAGTTTGCGCCGAACGCATGCGTAATGCCTGCTGCAATCTGCCGGTTGTATGCGTGAATCGTGCCGTTGCCTCCGTCGCCAGCATCGCCCGGGATCGACGTGGCATCGACAATGTCGCCCTTGTGCTGGCTGTAACGGCCAAAGATGGTGGTCTTCGCGCTCCAGATGTAATCCAGGCGGCCATCCCCCTTGTTGTCCACAAGGCTGGCCTTGGGGAATGACACGTAGTTATTCGAGAAACCGGAGACGTTGGGCGAAGGCAGAGCGTTCATAACCAGCTTTGCCAGATCCGTCCAGTCCGACGTCGGAACAATGCCGTTGGAGTACACGGTTCCGGTGACGGGATTGCGCAGAGGAACAGCAGCACCGGCCGTGGTCTCGAAGATGCCCTGCCGTTGCAGATCGTTGGGAACTGTGGCCGCCGCGTATGTGGCCTGCACCTGGCGATTGCCTTCGTAGTCGGCAAAGAAGAAGAGCTTATCGCGCAGAATGGGGCCGCCAAACGATCCGCCAAACTGATTGCGGATCAGCATCGACTTCTGCGCCTTGCCGGTAAGTTTGTTGATGGGTGCGGCAAACGGGCCGATGGCGTTGAGGATGGTGTTGCGGTGATACTCCCACGCCTTGCCGTGAAACTGATTCGAGCCGCCGTTGATCGAGACGTTGACGACAGCACCGGAGGCGCGGCCAAACTCAGCCGAGTAGTTATTCGTCTCTGCGCGAAACTGGTTGATGGCGTCGGGCGAGGGCGGAATGGCCTGATTGGAAAAGCCCTGGTTCGACGTGCCGTACGCATTATTGTCGAGACCGTCGAGCAGGAAGTTATTGAACTCCGAGCGCTGGCCGTTGACGTTGTACGATGCGTCGCGGCTGGTCACCGATTGATTCTCAAGGTTGTTACGGCGAATGCCGGGCGCCAGCGAGAGCAAGTCACCGTAAGCACGGCCGTTCAACGGAAGATCGTGGACCTGTGTTTCAGAGATCACCGTGCCGGTCGATGACGTTTCACTTTCCAACTGAGTAGCCGCGCCGGAGACGGTGATAGTCTCAGACACGCTGCCGGGCTTGAGCGTAAGGTCGACGCGCTGGCGCGTATTCACGTCCACGGCGAATGAGTCCGTGACGGAATCGCTGAAGCCCGCGGCTTCGGCTGTGACTTTGTAGTGCCCAACATGCACGTCGGGAAACTGGTAGTGGCCTTCGCTGTCCGTTGTGGTGACGGCTGCAACGCTGGTGGCAACGTTGACGAGCGTGACTTTTCCACCTGCGACCGGCGCCCCGCTGGCATCGCGGACGAAGCCGAGGACAGCAGAAGTTTCAAATTGCGTGAAACCAAACGGCGCGCAAACAAGAAGAAGTAGTACTGCGAGGAAGCTGATGCGTCTCACTGTATGCTCCAGAAATTTTGGTGCGTAATGCATAGGGCGCAACGGAATGCAGTCGGCCCATGGACGATAAACGGAGCGCACTTTGCGTACGCGCTCCTACTGAGGATGGAAAATCTATCGAGCTCTGGGAAAGGGGTAATCGCTTGAAAATAAGCACATCCACACGTCATACCCCTGCTTCACCCCTCTGCAAATCAAGTGTTTCCACAGCAGTGCGGGCTCGCCGTTCACAAAGAATTCATGCACGTGCCGTACGGTGGAAACATGCAGGAGAGAACCACTGCGGCATTGGATGAAACGCAACTTCTTCACTCTCCGTCACAAATAAACGGCTATTCTGAGCCGCGCAGCTTTGCACTTGCAGATCTTGGCACGTCTGCATTGGGCGACCGCGAGGAGTGGAAACTTGCGTGCCGCATTGTAGCCAGCAGAGGTTTTCGCAAGTCGGATCTGCTCCAGCGTTTTCTGTTAGAGATATGCGAACTCAGCCTCACCGGACGCACAGCGCAGATCAGTGAACAACACATCGGCGTGCGCATATTCGGCCGTTCGGAGGGCTACGATCCGGGCGAGGACAATATTGTTCGCAGCTATGCGCGCATGCTGCGCAGGCGTCTCGACGTCTACTTCACCAATGAGGGCGCGCACGAACAGCTGCGTCTAACTGTTCCGCGGGGCGCGTATATTCCTGCCTTCTGCACAGCGCCAGGCGTGAAAAAGCCTGCCGTCGTGGCCGTGCCGATCTCAATTGACCCGCCCTTGACGAACGCGACTGCAACCATTGCAGCCGGCGAAACGCTGCCAGTTTCGTTTCAGCGCTGGAGATGGGCTGCCGGTGGAGCACTCGCTGGAATTTTCGCGCTCCTGTTGGTATTGGTTGGCGCGCGCGTTATCGAGCAGTTCCGCAACGCATCGGCCGCGCATGCGCTATGGACGCAATTATTTGAGAAGGATCGAACGACTCTGATTGTGCCCGCGGACAGCGGACTGGGCATTGTAGAAAACCTGACGCGCACCCAACCCACTGCAAACGACTACACGAATGGAACGTACTTCGCCGGTTTACGCGCGCCAGATGGGATAGACGCAGACAACTTCAACGACCTGCGCAGGCAACACTACACGAGCACCGTCGACCTGGGCATCAGCGCCGCGCTTGAACGGCTTCCAGAGCTCGATGAGGGGCGGCCCGAGATTCGCTTCGCGCGCGATGTGGCGGTTGAGGAGATCCGCAATGCCAACGTCATCCTCTTAGGATCAGCTCACTCGAACCCGTGGGTGACACTCTTCGAGCCGCGCTTGAACTTTCAGTTCGTGTATACGCCGGAAGTAGATCACTCGTACATCCTGAATCGTCATCCACAGAGCGGTGAGCCTGCCATGTACGCGAACGGCACAGCGAATGGCCGCGCTCCTACTTTCGGAACTGTGGCGTATCTGCCCGATGCCGGCGGTGCGGCTCACGTGCTGATCGTGGAAGGGCTGAACATGGCCGCTACACAGGCTGCCGCGAACATCCTCTTCAATTCCTCCGAAATTCAGCCAGCGCTGCGTGCAGCAGCGGCACCCGGTGGGCGTCTGCGCGCATTTGAGCTTCTGGTGGAGACAACCAGCGTGAACGCCTCAGCTCCAACAGCACACATCATCGCCACACGCGTGTATCCTGAGACTTAGTGCCCTGTTACAGACAGTTCTTCTGTGGGCATGTGAGAGATCGGGCTAGGTCAAATGCTTCTTGAAATCTGTGTCGATTCACTAGAGTCCGCATGCACGGCCCAGGCGGGCGGCGCAAACCGAGTGGAGCTGTGTGCTGCACTGAGTGAGGGCGGAATCACTCCAAGCGCAGGCATGATCCGTGCGGTACGAGCCGCTGTCTCCATTGGTGTGTTCGTCATCATCCGGCCACGTGGCGGAGACTTCTGCTACTCCGATGGTGAACTGCGCGTGGTGCTCGAAGACATTGCGCAGGCGAAGGCGCTCGGTGTTGACGGTGTGGTGCTGGGCCTACTGCATGCCAACGGCACGGTAGACGTTGACCGCACGCGTGCGCTGGTCGCCGCAGCACGTCCAATGCAGGTAACGTTTCATCGCGCGTTCGACATGGCAGCCAACTTGGATCAGGCACTTGAGGATGTGGTCGCCTGCGGTGCAGACCGCATACTTACCTCGGGTGGGGCACCCGACGCTACAAGCGGAATCGCACCGATTGCTCGACTCGTCGAGTCTGCGCATGGACGTATCGCCATCCTTGCAGGCGGCGGCCTGCGTGCTCATAATGTGCGCCAATTCACCCAGACAACAGGTGTAAGCGAAGTGCATGGCTCTCTTCGCACACGTATTGCGAGCCCTGCAACGCAGTGGAACAATGCGGTAACGCTGGGCACACAGGCTGACGATCTTGCACGCTACGTGCTGCGTGAGAGCGATGTTCGCCAGATGCGCGAGGCGCTCGATGCGGTCACGTTCGGCCCAGAAAAAGCGCTTCTGCAGCAAGCATTCAGGCGCTGAGACGAGCGCGCCATAGTGCGCCGAGCACGGGGTCTGCGGGCTCCTGAATAAATGCAATTCCCGGATAACGTTCGGTCAGCTCCTGCTCCAGGGCCATACGCTCGCGCTCGACCTTCGCCAGAATGCTGCCAGCAATCGCTACCTGGGGCAATACGAAAGCCGTGCTCTCTGCCGCCCTCATACGCTCGATCAGGAGTGACGCGAGGTAAGCGAGATCACGCCCGCCCTGCTTCAGAATGCCGGCGGCAACTGGGTCGCCCTGTTCTGCCAAAGCGACGACGGAAGGCGCAAACTTTGCAGCATAGCGCGCGGCGGGTTGTGCATTCGCAAACTCGATCAGCGCATCCTCTTCCGGCAGGTTCCATAGGGCGCATGCCGCGGCTAAAAGAGACGTTGGCTTCCCCTGATCGCGGGCGAGGAATCCGCGGCGCAATCCCTCCATGCCGATCCAGTGGCCTGATCCTTGATCGGCGAGCATCGGGCCCCATCCGCCTGCAGTCTGGATAGTTCCGTCCGCCATGCGCGCAGCGACATTCGAGCCCGTCCCGGCAAGAACCAGCACACCACGCTCACCATGAAACACCGCATCCAGCGCGATCTCGACATCGCCTACGATCGTGAGCGCACCGGCAACGCGCCCCGCGAAGCTCTCGCGCAACCAGTCCGTGACGAGCGGAACCGTATTACCGGATGTCCCGATACACGTCGACGTAATCTGACTCATGCGAACTCTCGTGACACGTTCAAGCTCCGCCAGAGCAGCGTCGAGATGACGCGCAGCATCGGCAGCGTCTGCGTTGACGCGCTTGATGGTGCCGCAAGTGGCGCGTGCAAGCTCGCGTGTTTCGTCAGCGAGAAGAAACTCAGCCTTGGTGCCACCTGAATCGACCGCTAAGAAATACTGCATTCCGTCTCCGGATATGACGCTTTGTCTCCAAGCATTCTCGCACCTACGGCAGGGTTCCGGTGGCGAGGAATGGCCGGACTCGCGCGGACACGGCTGCAGCATCACAGTTCATGATGATGTGTGCGCAGTCGCCCTGCGAGATGTAGGTGGGTGCGCCGAGTGCTGCAGCCCAATCCAGCGCTGGCTGCGGATTCACCAGGCGATCCCTGGCGTTGACGATGATGAGAAACTTCGCCGTCACTGCGTGTGCAGCCTCGGCGAGCGCGCGCTTGCCGATTGCGTCATGCGCAATCACCGCTCGCAGTTGCGACACACGATCGTTCGCATCTAGTACGTTCGGAGCCTCGACCTCGCGTAGAAACGCATCGAAGCCCTCGCGCGTGGTGTGGGCATTACGAAACTCCGGCGTGATGACCGTCAAGTTGCCAAACAGGTTCGCCAGCTTCAACGGTGGCTCAGCAGTGTAGTGCCCAGCCTTGAAGTCCGGATCGATGAGAATAGTGCCGAGCTGCGCCTGCTTTACTTCGAGGTCATAAGGTGTGAGGCGCGGCGTGCCCACAATCGACACTGCAAGGTCGAAGAAGCCTGGATCAGCCACGGACCACACGAATGTCTGTTCGCCGCCCATGGAGAGTCCAGCGACCGCATGCAGATGTTTGAGGCCCAGCACCTCAGTGACAACGCGATACTCGGCATTCACCATATCGCGCGTAGTGAACTGCGGAAAGCCCGGGCCGTGCTGCGCTGTGCTGTTCGAAGGCGACGAAGACACGCCGTCGCCAAGCGCATCGATGGCGATGCCGAAGAAGCGCGTGGTATCAACGAGATGCTCCGGCTTCGATCCGTCTCCGAAGAGCGGCACCAGATCGGCAGAGGTGCCGAAGAGCCAGGTCGGCATCAGCACGGCGTTGTCGCGCGCCGCATTGAGATGACCGAAAGTGCGATAACCGATGCGGCAGTGTTCGATGATCTGGCCGTCCTCAAGTGTGCATCGGCCAAGATCGGCGAACTGCTGTGCGCCCTCGGCAGGCTGCGACAGTACAAGGGATGTAGTGGCAAGTATGAACAACGCAAGCGCCAGTACGGCACCGCGCGCAGTGTGGATGATGTGCATGGAATGAATGTAAATCCTATGGCTCAGGCGAGGCCGGAGTAAGCGGCGGTACGCTATTGCATACCGCCGCTCAGGTTTACCGCAAGCCCTCAGTTGCCCACGCAAAGCCCGTGTCGGGCGAGTGCATCGGGTCGGCATCAACATTCGGCGCAACAGCAACGCCCTTGAACGACGCAGGCTGTACCGTTGTGTTCCAGCCGTCGACGGTTACAAGCGCGTCCTCGCCGTTGAACTGATCGAGTGCTGCCTCGAGCGTGACTGTACGCGACTGGTGCGGCGCGAGCGAAATGTAGTTGTCGCTCGCATAGGCCGGCAGCACGCGATCGCCCGTGCGCGCACGGCGAAGCTGAAGATGCGTTAGCACGGCGATCTGCGCAGTAGGGTTCTCAATTGTGACGGTGATGACTCGACGATTCTCGTCATCCTTCCGGCTGGCCGTTACCTTGAGCGCCACGGACGGCAGTTTGTCGAGATCGGTCAGATCGTCTGGATGCGTCGCTGTTCCGCGCCAGTAGAAGTTTGTTGAGATCACCTTGCCGTTTTCATCCACCAGCTCGAGTTGCACAAACTGCGTGGCCGAAGCCGCGAAGTCGAGCAGGCCAGCACTGCTTACAGAAGACGCCGCTGCGTTCACCGGCGACTCATGCTGATAGGCAACTGCGCCGTCGAGCGCATACACGTGAATACGCGCGGTGAGGCCGGACTGCGGCGCAGGCAGGTTGTTGATGACCTGCACCTCGCCCGTGGCCTCGTTCAGCTGGATATGCAGCATCTCCGATGCGTGCATCACCGCGTAGAGTGAAGCCATCGGCTCGAAGTCATAGTGGTAGAGCTGCCACACAAAACTCGGCTGCGCCGGGTTGCTCATCCACGTGATGACGGCCGTGGTGGGGTGGAACATCTTTGCGTTGCGGCCTTCGTACATGGCGCGATAGGCCTCGTAGTTAGCCATCTGCGACTTACGCACAAAGTCAGCCAGGTTGCGGAAGCGGCCATAGCGTTCAGAAATCTGCGCGGGATACTTCTCACTGCCGGAGTTGCCCTTGGCAAAGTCGTGCTCAGCCCAGTCGTCGTTGATGGAGTGCAGATCCTTCTCCGGCATCATGCCCTTGATGGACTCGAGCGTAGGCACGGAAACGGAGCCGGTCTCTGTCTTGAAGTAGTCGTCCGTGATGTTGTAGAACTCGCGCGGAGTGCGCCACCAGTACGGGCCGCTTGAACGAACGCCGTTGCCGTCCGTCGAGCTGGGTTGATAACGGCGGGTTGGCTCGAGCTCCGCCATCAGCTTGCGCAACAGCGTGTCGATCTCCTCCGGCGGATAGCCCTCGTTGCGCGCGCACCACAGCGCTATCGACGGATGATTGCGATAACGCAGAATTTTGTCGCGAACGTTGGCGATATAGGTCTCAATGTCCGTAGGGTTGGGACCGTCGCCGGGGTTGGGCTGGAAGAACTCATCCCACAGCAGGAGGCCGTACTTGTCGCAGAGCTCGTAGAAGTCTTCGTTGGTGCTCTGGCCCACCCAGTTGCGGATCAGGTTCAGGTTGGCAAGCTTGTGCAGGCGAATCTGCGCTTCGAGCCGCTCATGCGGAATCCGCTTGAGCCCTTCGTCCAGGCCCCAGTCACCACCGCGGATGAAGATCGGCACGCCATTCACAGAGA
>DATMUN010000319.1:0-2081 GCA_035563895.1 Occallatibacter sp.
GCATCTCGCCGTAGAGCGGAATGTTCGTGATCACCTCACGCCTGTAGGCCTTGTAGGTGGTTCCGAAATCGTGAATGTCTACGCCAGAGAGCTTCGCCATCAGCCAGTTCGCGCAGCGCGAAGGAAAGCGCCGCATCACGAAGTTGTCGATGCGCTCCTTGCGCCAGCCCGACACCACGTCGTAGCCCTCTTCCAGCTTCTCGATGAAGTGGGGAATCTCGTTCGGGTCATGCTGCAGGTCGCCGTCCATGGCGATGATGAAGTCGCCCGAGGCATGGTCAAAACCCGCAGCCAGCGCCGGCGTCTGCCCAAAGTTGCGGCGCAGCTTCACCACCAGCACGCGGCTGTCCACCGCGGCAATCTCTTCCAGCAATTTGTAGGTACGGTCGCTCGAGCCGTCGTCCACCAGGACCAGCTCAAACGTGGAGCCCACCTGCTCCATCACCTGCTTCAGGCGGGCATACAACA
This sequence comes from Occallatibacter sp., assembly GCA_035563895.1. GTDB lineage: Bacteria > Acidobacteriota > Terriglobia > Terriglobales > Acidobacteriaceae > Telmatobacter. The sequence goes on from DATMUN010000319.1 coordinate 469, forward strand.
CAGTGACATTCTCCTCTTCATTGTGAAAAGGAACGACGATCGAATACTTCGGCATATCAATAGTATAGACGCAGGTAAAATTAACTTAGGTTCATTTTCCGTCAAACAAAGGGCTCTTGTACTCACCTGCCCGCAAGCGCCAGAATGCGCAAAACTTCCAGCGTTTTGATCTTCTACTCTCACTTAAGTTCGTACATAACCGTCCCCACGGCCCTCTTCACCATGATGCGGCCCATCATTATTGCTGTGAAGGAAGCCGACAAAGTGGCACACTGAAGTCGCCATCCGCCAACATACCCCGATCAGTCCAGGTTTTTAGCAGGAAGGCGCGGTCTTTCGATCCGAACCCTGGCGAGATTTAGAGATGAGGTGGGCCTTGAAGAAACTGACGCTTCTCCTTGTTTTGTGCAATGCCTCAGCCACTGTATCCGCGCAGGCAAACAACCAACCCTCGCTTGCCGCGCTCCGCGCCGCGTGTGCTGACGATGTACAACGGCTGTGTGCCGGAGTGCAGCCAGGCGGTGGCCGAATTGTAGCCTGCCTTAAGGAGCACAAAGACGCGCTATCCGATCAGTGCAAACAGGCCGCGGGACTTTCTGCGCCTCCAAATGCAAGCCCCGCGCCCAGTGCCGCCAGTGCTCCCGCGATACCTCCCGGCTCTTCTCCCCCCATCGCTCCTGCCGCCTCCGCGAAGCACGCTACCGCCACCCCTTCCGGTTCGGTTACCGTCGAAGCCGGAGAGAAGTTCACCGAGCGGATTATCCCCGATCCCGACCACAACGGAATGCGCGCCGCGACCATTCATGTGCCCCAGAAGTGGGGCTTTGAAAGCTCGCTCGAGTGGCACTATGACCGCATCGAAGTCCCGTTGATCTTCTCCTCTCATGCTGAGAACCCTGACAACGCCGAGGCTTATTTCCAATACCCGCTGCTGCGGGCAGAGATAGTCGATGCCGCGCCTCAGTATCGGCAATACATGAAGAACAACACCAAGCCCGGCGATCGTCTGCCCACTGGGGCCATATACCTCGCACCCATGCCTCCCACCCAGGCCTTGGTGAAGTTCATTCAGCAGACGCGGCCGAACGTCGCTAATCTCAAGTGGGTTGGGCAGCAGGACCTGCCCGGCCTCGCCAAGGCCCTGAAGTTGGCCCCCTGGCCCAACGATCATGGCATCGCCATCAAGATCAGCTACGACCTGAATGGCCAACCCGTTGAAGAGGCCTTTTATGGCGTCTACTACATCTCCAAACAAGGCACTGATGCCGTGAGCCTGGGCCAGCTGAGCATGCCGGCAGGCGCACTGCAACAGACCAACTGGGGCTTTCGTGCTCTGCAAAGTTTTCGCGCCCCCGCCGGCACTCTGGACAAGCGCATGCCGATGTTCTGTGTAATCGCTAAGTCCGTCTACATCAATCCAGAATGGGGCCGTCTTACCAAGGCAATCAACGACAAGATGATGGCGGACTTCAATCAGAAAATGAAGCAGGGTTGGGATCAACTCCGCGCAGCTCAGGCGATCATGGAACAGACGATGCGGCAGCAGGCCGCATTTCAGGCGAACTTTGACAAACAGGAGGAGGCCTTCCGCAACAGCGGCGGTGTCGACGACA
>DATMUN010000320.1:0-2767 GCA_035563895.1 Occallatibacter sp.
TTGCGCGGGCAGCGCAGAGATTGTGCGCGAGACGGCCGCGAAGTACGAGGTGATGGCCGAGGATGTTTCGGTGGTGGAGTCGGGCGGTCATACGGACTTCTATCTGGCTCACGATAAGACGACATGGTTCCCACGTTCGCATGTGGACCGCGCACTGCACGACGGCGATACAGTGACGCTGAGCGGTACGACGCTGACTGCGCACAAGACGGCGGGGCACAACAAGGGAACGACGACGTGGACGATGGATGTACGTGAGAATGGACGTACTCTGCATGCGGTGATTGTGGGCGGGTCCTACGTGCTCCCTGGCTACAAGCTGGTGGGGAATGCGCAGTATCCGGCGATTGCTGACGATTTTGCGCGGGGGTTTGCGACGCTGAAGATGCTGCCCTGCGACTTATTCCTTGGCGCGCATGCGAGCTACTTCGGGATGCAGAAGAAGTACGCGCGGTTTGCGGCGGGTGATAAAAACGCGTTCATCGATCCGGCAGGCTACCGTGCGTTTGTCGTGGACACCGAGCGCGCGTTTCGCGTGGAGCTTGAGCGACAGCAGCGTATCGCGCGCGGCGAGCATCGATCTCGGCCCGGACTGTAGAATCTACCTGATACTCGACTTAAAACCGGCTGCGGAGGCCACTTGCTTTACTGGCTGCTCTACGAAAAGCTGTTTCCGTTTTTTCACCCGTTCCGGATCTTTCACTTTCTGACGTTTCGGACGGCGTTCGCGTTCCTGACAGCGTTGCTGATCGCGCTGTTCATCGGGCCGTACGTGATCCAGAAGCTGCGTGAATTTCAGATCGGCCAGTATGTGCGCACGGACGGGCCGCAGTCGCACCTGAAGAAGTCGGGAACGCCGACGATGGGGGGCGTGCTGATTGTGATTGCAATCCTGCTGCCCACGGCGCTGTGGTCGGACCCGGCGAATCCGTTTGTGTGGGTGGTGATGTTGTCGACGCTGGCGTTTGGCGCGATCGGGTTCACAGACGATTACATCAAGGTGGTGAAGAAGCGGAGCCTGGGGTTGACGGCACGCGCGAAGCTTGCAGGGCAGGCTCTGGCCGCGGTGGGCGTGGCTGTGACGCTTAGCGTGCTGACGCAGTTTCGCATGTTTTCGACGCAGCTGACGGTGCCGTTTGTGAAGCATCTGCGGCCGGACATGCTGTGGCACGGCGCGCAGGGGATTCCGCATCTCGGATTTCTGATGTTTCTGCCGTTCGTGCTGTGGGTGGTGCTGGTGCTGGTGGGTTCGTCGAACGCAGTGAACCTGACGGACGGGCTGGATGGGCTGGCGATCGGATGCACGATTGTGGCGGCGGGTGCGCTGACGATTCTGACGTACGTGAGCAGCCACGTGGTATTTGCCGATTACCTGGAGCTGCAGCGCATTCCGCAGGTGGCGGAGCTGACGGTGTTTTGCGGCGCGATGGTGGGCGCGTCGATCGGCTTTCTCTGGTATAACGCGCATCCGGCCGAGATATTCATGGGCGACGTGGGGTCGCTGGCGCTGGGCGGAGCGATCGGCACGGTTGCGGTGGCAATCCGACAGGAGTTGCTGCTGCCGTTCATTGGCGGCATCTTCATTATTGAAGCTTTGAGCGTGATGTTGCAGGTGGGCAGCTACAAGCTACGCAACAAAAAGCGTATCTTCAAGATGGCGCCTCTGCATCACCACTTTGAGCAGTGCGGCTGGCACGAGTCGAAGGTGATTGCGCGGTTCTGGATTCTGGCGCTGGTGTTTGCACTGTTTGCACTCACGACGCTGAAACTGCGCTGAGCGCGAAAGTAGTGCGGCGGGCGCAGTGCACAATAGGGTTGTCGCGGCCGAAGGCAGCAAGGGATACGGGCATGATGGATCTGAAGGGCAAGAAAGTTCTGGTGGTTGGCCTGGGCAAGTCGGGTCTCGCTGCGGCGCTGTTTCTGCGTCGGCGGGGCGCGCAGGTGACGGTTTCAGACGTGCGCAGCGCCGAGGCGCTGGCGAAGGACATTCCTGCGCTGCTGGAGGAAGGCATTAATGTGGAGGCGGGCGGGCACGGTCTGCTGACGTTTCGGCGGCAAGACCTGATCGTGGTGAGCCCGGGTGTGCCGCTGGATACGCCGGAGTTGGTGCAGGCCCGCAATTTCGGACGGCCCGTGATCGGTGAATTGGAGCTTGCGGCGCGATTCCTGAAGGGCAACGTGCTGGCGATTACCGGATCAAACGGCAAGACGACCACGACGACGCTGGTGGGCGAGATTCTGGAACATGCGGGGCTGAAGACGCTGGTGGGTGGCAATATCGGCGTACCGGTGATTGACCTGATTGAGCCCTCGACGGAAGAGACGTGGTCGGTGCTGGAGGTTTCGAGCTTCCAACTGGAATCGACCGAGGAGTTTCATCCGAAGATTGCGGCGATTCTGAACATCACGCCGGATCACCTGGACCGGCACGGGACCTTTGAGAACTATGCGATGGCGAAGGAGCGGATCTTTGCGGCGCAGACGGCGGATGATTGCGTGGTGCTGAACGCAGACAACGCGAAGGCCGCAGCGGCGGCGGAGCACGCGAAGAGCAAAGTGTACTGGTTCGCGCTGGACCATGCCGTGCCGCAGGGCGCGTGGGTGGAAGCGGGAAGCGTGGTGTTTCGTGCGTCAGCGGATGCGGCGGTGGAGACGATTCTGCCGCTCAAGGCCATTCCGCTGAAGGGTGCGCACAACGTGGAGAATGTGCTGGCATCCGTGTGTTGTGCGCGGCTGGCGGGTGCGCCGGTCGAGGCGGTGCGCGAGG
>DATMUN010000321.1:0-5499 GCA_035563895.1 Occallatibacter sp.
GCACGATAGTCGCTCTCCGTGAACCTGTGCGGTGCCAGACGCGCGAGCGCATCCTCCGCCACAAAATCCAGACGCGACGTCCTGAAATTGCGATCGTAGCGCCGCTGATTCAATCCCCACGACGGTCCGATGAGCCGTGCATCCAGCACTTGGCTCGCGATCCATCCTTTGCCCCAGGCCAGCATTTCATTGCCCAGGCCAGCTCCGCGCCGCCCCGTCCTCTTCGCAACAACTATTCTCATCGCCATATCTCTCCGGCCTGCATTACTCTCTAGGAACGAATCGCTTCTTGCGTAATCTTCGGTCTGCCCGCCCCCCTCAACCGCGCCGCACACCAGGCAGGAAGGTGCCCTTCATAAGCAAGCAGAAACCTGACTGCTCTGCCGCCGAAGACGATCCGCGCATCCATCGTGACCAACGCCCCAAGCAGACCCGCAGACAGAGCAAGCAGCAATGCCAGCCTCCACGCCGCGCCCATGTGCTCCATGCGCAGCGCCTGATCGACACACCACATCAACCCGCTGAACGCCGCTGACATCGCCAGTCGCCCTGCAATCATCGCGCTCGCTTCGCGCCACCGAATCCCAAGCAGGTGAAAGGCAAACCCCGCCATCGCCGCAAAGCGCACCAGCACCACGCACAAGAGCGCCCATGCAATGCTCGCCAGCGAAATCCGTGCCGCGCCGAAGAAAGCCACCGCAGCCATCGCACAACTAATCGCCTGCGGCCAGAACTCAAGATCTGGCCTGCCTAGCCCACACAACACTGGCCCTAACAGCGCCTGTGCCCCGAAGAACGGCATCGCCAACGCCATCGGCACCATCAGCGGAATCACGCCCACCCACTTGTCGCCGTATAGCCCCATAATCGTCGTATCCGGCAGCATCGCCAGCACAAGATAGGCCGGCCCCAGAATCCCGAACACGATTCCCAGCACCGCCACAATCATCTCGCGCACAATCTCGCGCCGCTCCTGCGCCCGCGCCGCAGAAGACAGCAGCACGGACTGCAGTCCTGTCACCACCGCATTCACAGGCTGATAAGCGAAGTTGCATCCACGCCCATACAGTCCCAGCGCCGCCGTCCCCATCCCAGACGCGGCCAGATTGTCCAGATTCGAGTGCCCCCAGTTCACCAGGTTATTCGCGATAATCGTGCCGCCGAACGTCATAATTGAACGTTCAGGCCAGCGAAACAGAGGCATTACCGTATGTCTCGCTGCACTATGCAGCAGGATGGAATTCACGCTCGCCTGTGCCAGAAAAGCAATCACCAGGCTCCACACGCCCATCCCGCGCAGGGCCAGCGGAATGCCCAGCAACAGAAACCCCACCAGGTAACTGCATAGCGCCGCCATCTGCACCGCACGAAATCGCATCGACCTTCGCAGCAACGCGGCCGCCACCAGCCCCGTAGCCTGCACAGTCATCATCAACGACATCGCGCGCACCACGTTCACTGCCGTTGCGTCGTGAAACATCCGCGCAATCCACGGTGCGGTTGCAAATACCAGCGCAGTCGAACTCAGTCCAATCCCCACCTGGCACGTAAACGTCTTGCGCACGTCCTCCTTCGAGAGCTGCGTCTTCTGAATCAAAGCCTGGCTGAATCCACCGTCGACAAACAGGTTCAGGAAGCCGTAGATGGTGCTGGCAATAATGACCTGCCCAAACGGCCTCGGCCCCAAAATGCGCGCCAGCACAATCCCGATCGCAAGCTGGCACAGGCTCGCACTAATGCCGCCCAGATAGTTCCAGCTCACTCCCCGAATTGCCGATCCGGCGATGTTTTTTGTCGTCTCTGTCACTGTTTCTTCACCGGTAAGAATTCAATTGCTCGTTGGAAGCGCTGGCCGCACCGTCTTGCCGCGCACAAGGGAGAATGCGCCCGACAGCGCCGTCTTAACATAGGGCGATACCGCATACAGCGGCCATCTCCATCCATAATGTCTCCGCGTGAACAGCACCCACTGCCCAAAGGGCTGTCCCTTCGGCGATTGCAGATTCTTCCACCGTTTCTTGAGCGGCAGTGTCGCATCTCGCCATGTACCCTTCCTTGAATTCGTGCCGCACGCGCCAAGAAACCCCGGAGCAATCACCACCGCAAACCCTGCCCGCCGCGCTCTGAATCCATAATCCAGATCGCCAAAGTGATGATGGAACCGCCCATCCAGGTTGCCGATCGAATCTGCAACCTCAGCCGGAATCAGCACGATATTCCCATTCATCGTGTCGCACGCGACCGTCTCATCGGTGCCAGGCTCAATCTTCTCCATCCATGCGCTCACACCGCGCCGCCTCATGCACATGCCGCCGTAACTCAACTCGCCTGTCTCCGGCGAGCGTGTGCTGCCCACCACAATCGCAGTTACTCCCTTCGCCGCCTGCGTCGCGTTCACATCCATCAAGCGTCGAAGCGCGTCCTCTTCAAGCATCGTGTCGTCGTTAAGCAGCAGATACGCGTCAAACCCCTCATCCAGAGCAGCAGCAAAGGCCATCCGCATTCCGCGGTTCCAATACAGTGACCCATCGCCATGCAGCAAACGCACCGCCGGAAACTCCACCATCACCGCATCCGCAGTCCCGTCCGTGCACCCATCCTCCACCAGAAACACTGTCAACCGCGAATCGTCTACGCCCGTCTGCGCAAACAGCCTCCGCAGCGCACGCAGCGTGTACTCCCGCCGATTGAATGACGTCATCAAAACTGCGATACGAAGCATCATCATGACCTAAGCCATCTCTCCTGACGCCGACTGAGTATCCAGTTCAGGCCATTCGGAACTTTCATCTTCCTCGTAAGCAGTGGACTTCTGTTCTGCGTTCGTTGTGATCGCACTTGCGATCCCAAGCATTGCATATAGGTGCGGGCTGATCCCGTATGTAAAGCCATAGGCCAATACCGCGATGAAAATTGCCACCCATGATGAAGTTGACGGATACACCGCGTCTTTTGAGTATTTCGAGAGAGCCCATAGCCGCTTCAGCGACCGCATCGCAAAGAGCAGGAGAGCCATGACACCGAAGACACCGACGCGCAGATAATCCTGAATATATTCATTGTGGGGAACCACTGAAACTGGCTGATAAGTAGACGGGTCTATTCTCCAAAAACCGCTTCCAATCTTCTTCCCAACAGCGATGGTGAATGCGCCTTGCTCGTCGTCCACCAAAAGCTCCTTCCAGCCATTCAAACGCCACGCAAACGTCCCCCCGTTCGACACTGCATCGGAGAACTGCTCTTTACTCATTACGTTCTGGTTCCCAGAACTGAAGGCCGCACTAATCGCTACCACGGCCACTGCCATTAACCCGAATGGCAGGATGCGGCGAAACAGGCGAAAGTCTATGAACGGCATTACCGAGAAGCACACCAGCAACATCACCCAGGCCGTTCGATGCCGCAGGTAAATAACCAATACGAAGAAGAGTACCGGTAACAGCTTATTGAGAAAGCTGCTTCGGCGATACTGAAGAACCCCCAGGGACAGTAATCCGCACACCGCCATTGCCGCCGCGCCACTCGCCGGCAGCAAACGCCCATTGATCGCTGCAAGGTCAGCGCCTTCCCATGAGCTGATGCCAACGGGCAACCCAGCCGCGGAACCCGCGGCAATCAGGCACAGCACCAGGCCGAATACGATGTAGCTGAACACATATTTCTGTATCTGTTCGGCATCTACTCGCACCGTCGTAAAGTACAGCAGGGCAGCCAGAGACCCAACGTAGATTCGCGACTCGTTGCCTACAGTTGTCAGATCAAATGAAAGCATCCCTCTTAACAGGCTGAATCCCAGCAAGGCCACATAGGCAAGGACGATGATCTTATCTAGATTTATCTTCCTTGAACTTTGAGCTGTTCGCACAATTCCCGCAAAGAGCAGGATCATGGCAACCGCGTCAGACGGAGTCAGATGGAGTCCTCCCACCGCCACAGCATTCAGACCAAATGCGTTTTGAAATGCTTCGCCCAATAGCAGGAGAATGAAGCCGATATCGGTTCTTCGATAAACAGTCCACAACAAAACGCTGAAAAGAACGAGGCCGATTGGCAAATAGAGCAATGTCATGCGCCACCTACCCCTAGCCGCGCATACTGCTCTTCGTATCGATCGAATACCGCCGACAAACGAAACACCGTCGATGCGCGTTCATGCCCCAACTCCCCGAGGCGAATTCGCTCGTCTTCGTCTCGGGCCAACCGCCTCATAGCCTCTGCCAGAGCCGCGGTGTCGTGCATGTCTGTCAGCACTCCGCTCTTGCCATACTCCAGAACTTCGCGCACTCCCGGCGTCGCAGCTCCAGCAATTACAGGTCTGCGCATCGCCATCGCCTCCAAAGCTGCCATCGAGAACGACTCGTCCAGCGACGGATGCACCACAACATCGATCTCCGCAGCCACTCTCTTCAAAAGCTCCCGATACGGCATCTGACCGGCAAAGGTGATGCCATCCTGCAGGCTCCTGGCCACTGCCCAACGTTGCGCCGGTCCTCCCGGCTCATAGTCCGTCCCATACATCCGCAACTCAACCGACGGAACCTCTGCTCGCAGCCGCGCAAACGCCTCAATCGCCTTCGACCCATTCTTCCGCGTCGACCAGCCCTGCAGAATCGTCGCAAACACGATGGACCCGCGATCTGTCCGTAGCATTTCCGCACCATCCACTATGTCGTCCGGCAGCCCATTCGGAATCACCGTCACGCTTCCTCGCGGCCGCATGTACCTTCTGAAATGCCGCGCTGCATCCTCAGAAACCGCCGTAAAGTGCTCCGCACGCTGCGCCACCTGATACGCCATCACCAGCCGCGCCGCCCGATGAAGATCCCGAAAATGCCGCAGCACATTCCAGGGCAAATCATGGATCGTAACCAGCGTCGGAATCTCAGTCGTCAGCGCAGCAAGCGCAAACTGATACGTCCAGTGCGCATGGATCACCTCGCACCGGTCTTCAGCCATCATTCGCGCAAGATGCACCCGCTCGACCGCAAACAAATCTCGCCCCGTTCCGCTCGCGCGTTGCGGAGCAATCCGAATGCGAAGATGGTCGCCCTCGAACGTCAGCGGTTTCGCAGCTTCCACAGCCGTCGTGTAGACAGTCACGTGATGCCCGCGACGTAGAAGTTCTTTCACCCAGTCCGCCGCCGGCGCAAACTGGTAGCCCGCAGGCATGCTCTCTCCGTCGCGCACAAGCGATCGCAAATGCTGCAGCGAGACCGGTGATGCAAACCCCAGATTCATCCTGCTAACTGACCTTCTTGGGCGTGTTGATGAAGCGCATCTGCATCTTTGCCCTCTCGCTCCAGTGCAGTGAACGTGCGAATCACCTTGCAAGGATTTCCTGCTGCAATACAATTGGCCGGAATGCTCTTTGTCACCACGCTCCCCGCGCCAATCACTGACCCATCGCCGATCTCCACGCCCTTCAACACAATGGATCCAGTGCCAATAAATACATTTCTTCCAACCCGCACAGGCGCTGCACCAACCGCATCCGTTCCG
>DATMUN010000322.1:0-5293 GCA_035563895.1 Occallatibacter sp.
CCTCATGGTACCCCTTTCCACTCCCTCGATCAGGTAACGAGCAGCGCGTTTCGTTCTGACGCCTGTCGGCCCTCGTGCGTTACGAACGCCCCTTCTACACGAGCCTGTGGACGTTCGTTCAAAACACCGGACGTTGCGTCATGGCCGCTATGTGCCGAACGGCGGTCGCTCCCGGCCAAAGCAGCAGTTCGCGATGAACCGATCGGACGCTCGCTACGCGCGACTTCAACGTCCGTTCGACTCTGAAGTTGTTACGGATCGTGGATTCAGTGCGCCATTACCCGCCGACCTAACGCGCGCCGAAACCGCGCCGCTGTCTGCCAGCGGGCCGCAAACCGCCAGTTTGTTCCAGAGCTGGCGTTACCCATCCCCTCGCGTCAGGGCTGGCGTTTGCCGCGGCCACCAGCGGGTTTGCCAGCCGACTTACGTGAGCCCGCAGCTGGCTTGCTCGCGGGTTTGCTACGTGGCTTTTGCGCACTGAATGGGTTATCGCTGGACGAGCGTGTGGCTTTACCCGCGGCCACAGCGCGCTGCGCCGCAGGCTTGCGTTTGTTTTCGCCACTTTGCGGGCGCGGCTTGTTGCTGAGCACCTGCGTGGCGCCCGGCCCAGCTTGCGGCACCTTTGGCTTCTTAGGCTTTTTGGGTTTCTTGATGACCTGGCCCGTCGCGCTGGTTTGCGGAACGCGGTGTTCGGCTTCAAAACCCGGCTCTTCTTCACGAGGCAGCGTTTGCCGGATCAGCGCTTCGATCGCGGCCAGTTGCGGCGCTTCATCGGCGCACACGAGGGACACCGCCACGCCGCTGGCGCCCGCGCGACCGGTACGGCCAATACGGTGCACATAGTCTTGCGCCACGATCGGCAGATCAACGTTGATCACCAGCGGCAGGTCGTCGATATCCAGCCCGCGCGCAGCCACGTCGGTGGCGACCAGCATATGGACTTCGCCCGTCTTGAAGCGCTCGAGGGCACGCAGGCGTGCGGGTTGCGGTTTGTCGCCGTGGATGGTGTCGACTGCATAGCCTGCTTCATCCAGCATGGCCGCCAGGTAATCCACGCCATTGCGGGTCTTGACGAACACCAGTGCGTGCTCCCAGTGGTTCTCAGCCACAAGGTGCATGAAGAGATCAGGCTTGTTCTTTTTGTCCACCGGCACCACCCACTGCCTGATCTTGCTGGCCGTGGCATTGGGCGGGCTGACGCTGATATTCACCGGGCCACGCAGTATGCTCGCCGCCATGGCGCGGATATCATCGGTAAACGTTGCAGAGAACAGCAGGGTCTGACGCTGAGCGGGCAACGCAGCAAAGACGGCGTTGAGTTCGCGCGCAAAGCCGAGATCCAGCATACGGTCGGCTTCATCCAGCACAAGCGTTTGTACTTGATCAAACTGCACTGCGTTCTGGCGATTGAGATCGAGCAGGCGGCCTGGCGTGGCGACGAGCACATCCACGCCTTTGCGCAACTTCATCATCTGCGGGTTGATACTCACACCGCCGTAGGCGGCCAGAAAACGTAAGTCGAGGCCTTTGCCGTACTCGATAAAGCTTTGCAGCACTTGTTCAGCCAGTTCACGCGTGGGCACCAGCACCAGAACACGCGCGCGGTTGCTCGACACCGCAGGGCCGTGTTGCACCAGCCGTTGCAACAGCGGCAACGCAAAGCCCGCCGTTTTGCCGGTGCCCGTCTGTGCCGCAGCCATGACGTCTTTGCCACGGAGCACAGCGGGAATCGCTTGGGCCTGCACCGGGGTGGGTGTCCGGTAATTGAGATCCTGCACATTACGCAGCAAGGGATCGATCAGGCCAAGCGAGGCAAAAGACATGGGTGTATTCCGGGCTAAAACCTCAATTCTAGCGGTAACCGCGCTGATTGCGCCGCGCAGATCACTGATCAAAAAGATCGACGTTGACCGCCACTAAAAAACGGAATGGTGTCCGGCGCCGCGCCGACAAGCTGTACTACGAGACATCGACGAGCAACACTACCGCGAGCCTCGATGGCATCGACAGCAAACGCGCCAGTCGGCGCACAACCAGCCACGCGCACACCTGCATCGCCACCGACAGCCCTATCAATAAGGCCAGAGTCCTGCAAGGCCGCTCCATGACCGGATATGTCGCGGTAACGGAAATCAGGAAAGTCGAGACGGCACGAGGAGAAGCGCTTACTTCTCAAGGTCATGGAACTGCTCGACGCCAGACAATCTGTGCATACGCATATTTGCATTCGAGAAGACGGAATGACGCGACAATGACCACTTTCGCATCCTCGAAATCAGCGCAGCGACTGGAAGCTCGCACGAACCTCTTCCGTGAAGACCTGCGGCTGCTCCCATGCCGCAAAATGTCCTCCTTTGGCGAGGCGGTTATAGTGAATCAGCTTGGGATAAGTCTGCTCTGCCCAGCTTTGCGGGGCCGCGTACAACTCGTCCGGAAAGACGCTGACAGCAACGGGGATGGCGACGTGCTTCGGTTCAAAGAAGTTGAGCTTGTTTTCCCAATACAGGCGAGCCGACGAGATGCCCGTGTTGGTCAGCCAATAGAGAGTGACGTTGTCGAGAACGTCATCCCGCGAGAGACCTTCGTGTTGTCCATCAAACACGCGCGAAATGAGCGCGAGGCTCGCCGCATCATGATCAAGCATCCACGACGCGAGGCCAACGGGCGAATCTTCGATTCCGTAAAGCGTCTGCGGTCGGCCTGCCATCTCCTGCGCATAACCCAGCCCGTGCTTGTAGAAAAAGTCGAGTTGATCGAATGCGTGCTTCTCGTCGGACGAGAGACCGGCGGGCGGCGGGTTGCCGAATTTGAGTGCGTTTGCCACGTTGTCTGGTACGGTTGCCGGCATGTTGGTATGAATGCCGAGCAGTCCCGGTGGCTGAAGGAGCGCCATCTGTTCAGTGACAGCGTTCCCCCAATCGCCGCCTTGCGCCACGTATCGGCTGTATCCGAGACGCTGCATCAGCGCAACCCAGGCGCGTGCGATGCGAGCAGGATCCCAGCCAGTCGTGGTTGGCTTGCCCGAGAAACCGTAGCCAGGCAACGATGGAATCACGACGTCGAATGCGTCCGATGGACTCCCGCCGTGAGCGGTCGGATTGGTCAGCGGATCGATGATCTTGAGTTGCTCGATGAACGAGCCGGGCCATCCGTGCGTAACGATGATCGGGAGCGCGTTCTGATGTTTCGAGCGGACGTGGATAAAGTGAATGTCGAGCCCATCGATCTCGGTGACGAACTGCGGCAAGGCATTCAGCCGCGCTTCAACCTTTCGCCAGTCGTAGCCGGTCGACCAGTACTGCGCGAGTTTCTGCATGGTAGCGAGTTGCACGCCTTGCGATTGATCCATCACCGTTTCCCTCTCGGGCCATCGTGTCGCATTGATGCGCCGACGCAAATCGGTGAGTTGAGTCTCCGGCACATGCACGCGAAGTGAACGAATCGCGGTCCTGTTGTTGCCGTTCGGCTGCGCGACATCTGTGATCGCCTGATTCGTTTCTGAAAAAGCGAGCTGGCTTAGCGAGGCGGCGGCAACGGAGGCCGCGGCGACACCAACAAAACGGCGACGCGATGGTGTCTGGAGAGGGATACTGTTCGTCATATATGTTCCTGGTGTAGCTCTTTAATAGTGCAAAACATCGATCATTGCATCCTCGATGGATCACATGGCGTCCTGAAGAAAATTGTGACCCACTCCACCTGCAATGGTCCGGTGCGCAAACTTGCCAACGAACTTGCGATACGGCGCGGGCTCCCGACGAGGCTCGCTATTCGCGTCGCCTCCAGGGTGACCGTCGGCGCGGTGATGACGGGCGTGGCCACGTGACGCCCGTTTCAGAGCGTCGGCGTGGACTGTATGGCCAGAGAGTCAGTGGATATTGAGCAACGCGACGCAGAGAGCCGCACCGAATGCGTAAGTCCCAAGCGCGCCGATAGCTCGGGCGGGATTGGATTTCTGCATGGACGGCCAGGCAAGCAGCGCGATCACCAGGAGCAAACGGCAGACAGTCGCGCCGATCATGCACCAGAGCTCCCAATGAGGAGGATGTTGAGCACCAAGATACAAGCAGAGCACTGCCATGAAAGGCACGTACTCGGACGTGTTACCGTGAGCGCGAACGAGTTTGGTCAGCAACTGATCGGACTCGGATGTGTAGCCACTGAGCACGCCGACGCGAGAGCGACGGATTGAGACAGCGAGCCCAAGAGCAAACAGCAGGAGACCAAGGACGGCAGTACAGGCTTGTGCAACACCATTCATTCAATATCTCCTCGCGAGAAACCAAAGCAAGCGCCGCACGCTGACGTGCAGAGCATCGATGTCGGGTCGGGCATGTTCGAGGAATCAGGGATTGGCGTTCTGTCAGAGTCGAGCATGCTGATTCCTTCCGGTTGTATGTGCATATGCATATAAGATGATGCAATTCAGGAATGGGGCAAATCATCATCGCGAGTCGTATTTCGACGTGGCGACTTCGGCATGCCTATGGTGAGGCATCAGGCATTGGCTCAAAAGACGTAAATCCCACGTTTTCGGACAATCGCGGCCTTCGGGACGGCAGTCAGAATTGCATCGTAAATACAGTGGGGCTATGCTGGCTGTAATCGCCGATTTCCGCGTTTTAAGACATCCATGAAGACCGTTGCGTTGTTGCTCTTCCCCGGGTTTGAGATTCTCGACCTTGCCGTGATTGCCGTATTCGAGCAGGCAAACAGGGCACTGGGGTACGAGTCCTATCGACAGATACAGCTGTCCGAAAACGGGGGGCTGGTTTCAAGCCATTCAGGCGCGATGGTGCACTCGCACAAGTTCCGGAATGCAGCGTTCGATACGCTGCTCGTCCCGGGTTCCATCCAGGCTCCGAGTGCCACACCGAAGATGAAGTCGTTCCTGAAGCGCGCCGAGCGGACTTGCAGGCGCGTGGGCAGCATCTGCACGGGCGCGTTCATCCTCGCTGAAGCCGGGATTCTCGACGGACGCCGCGCAACCACGCATTGGATTGCGGCGCAGGAGCTTCAGCTGCGACATCCGGATGTGAAGGTTCTGCCGGACAGGATTTTTACGACCGATGCCGGCATCTGGACATCTGCCGGCATGACCGCGTGTATCGACCTAGCTTTGGCCATGGTCGAGGAAGATCATGGAGTGGAGGTGGCAAAGGCCGTGGCGACGAAGCTGGTGGTCTATCATCGGCGCACCAGCGGGCAATCCCAGTTCTCGGCATTGCTGGAGCTTCAGCCCAGGTCCGACCGCATACAAAAGGTTCTGTCATTCGCCAGAGCCAATCTTCAC
>DATMUN010000323.1:0-3540 GCA_035563895.1 Occallatibacter sp.
ACAAGGGCGCCGAAGTTGATGGCAGTCGCCGCTTGCGCAACCGGAATCTCCCTTCCGTTTCTGTGCCGGACCCCACGTGCCGGCCAGTGATATTCCCGGAGACAAATCTCTATTGCGAACCCTCGGCTTGTGGGCCGTTTGTGCGCACGCCCCCGTCAGGCCTGAGCCTGCGGACGGCGACAGTAAAGGATGAGTGTGGCAACAAGTCTTGCTTTGTGGTTTGCAGCACCTTCTCCAGCAGGCGGCGGTCTTTCAATGCTTCTGCCGTTGCTTCTGATCCCGGTGCTGTATTTCGTGATGATCCGCCCGCAGCAGAAGCGGCAGCGGCAGTGGCAGCAGATGCTGGGCAACCTGAAGACCGGCGACCGCGTAACCACCGCCGGCGGCATCCGCGGCACCATCCTCTCTATTAAGGACGATGTGCTCATCATCCGCGTGGCTCCGGACAACCTGAAGATGGAAGTGGTCAAGAGCGCAATTGCGTCCGTGACCACGCAGGAAGACTCGTCGGCCTCGTAAGCTGCTGCAGATTTTTTCGGACTAGAGAACTGGACCAATGAAAAAGAATCTTCAAGGCAGAATCGCTCTGATCGTTGCGGTTCTGGTTGTCTTCATCTACGGCATCTTCGGTATGCCCTCGGGCGTCACCGGCCCCAAGCTGCTGGAAAGCATGACCAAGCGCATTCATCTTGGTCTTGACCTGCGCGGCGGCGCACACCTGATCCTTCAGGTGGTGGTTTCTGAGGCCGTGAGCGCGGAAACCGACAGCGCCGTAGCCCGCATTCAGCAGAACCTGAAGTCTGCGAACCTGAGCTTCTCGCAGGTCATCAAGCCGGACCCGACCAAGCCGCAGATCATTCACATTGAGGGAACGGACGCGGCCAAGTCGAGCGACGTGCGCTCCATGCTTGACGCCAAGTTTTCGAACGAGTACGACATCAGCGGCGCAGGCACCTCGTTTGCGATCAGCATGAAGCCGCAGGTCCAGCAGGCGCTCGAAAAGAAGACCGTTCAGCAGGCGATTGAGACGATCCGCGATCGCGTCGATACCCTCGGCGTTAGCGAGCCCGTCATCCAGGAGTACGGACTGGGCGACAACCAGATTCTGGTTGAGCTGCCGGGCATCGAAGACCTGGACCGCGTGAAGAGCATCATCCAGTCCACGGCGCGTCTTGAGATTCACCCCGTGGTGGGCGGCCCCTATCAGGATGAGCAAGCGGCTCTGGCCAGCGTTGGCGGCGCACTGCCCGCCGACGAACAGATCGCGCACTTTGCCGGTATGCAGGGCTCGGATTCGGATTCGGTCTACGTTCTTGAGCGCATCCCGGTGGTGGCTGGCTCAGACTTCCGCTCCGCCGACCCCGGCACCAGCGACACTGGCCAGCGCGCTGTGCGCTTCACGCTGACCAACGAGGCGGGCGACCGCTTCTACGATTACACCAAGGCCAACGTGGGTCATGCCATGGCGGTGGTGCTCGGTGGCCGCGTGCGCGAAGTGGCAAACATCCGCAGCGCCATCCGCGACTCGGGTGAGATCGAGGGCACCTTCTCGCAGGATGAGGTCGAGACCCTGTCGAAGATGCTGCGCACCGGCGCTCTGCCGGCCTCGCTCAACTATCTTGAGGACCGTACCGTGGGCGCTTCGCTCGGCGCCGACTCCATCAAGGAAGGCGTGACCGCGGCCATCGTCGGCGTGCTGCTGGTGATGGTCTTCATGCTGGTCTACTACCGTGGCTCGGGCATCAACGCCGATCTGGCCCTGATTTTGAACCTGGTGATTCTGCTCGGGTTCATGGGCTTCTCCGGCGCCACGCTTACGCTGCCCGGCATCGCCGGCGTCATCCTGACCATCGGTATGGGCGTCGACTCGAACGTGCTGATTTTTGAGCGCATTCGCGAAGAGATTCGTGCCGGTAAGGCGGCCTCAGCGGCGGTCGAGCAGGGTTTTGGCCACGCGTGGGTCACCATCATCGACACGCACGTGACGACCATCGTTTCAGCGGCCATCCTGTTCCTGTTCGGAACCGGCCCGGTGAAGGGATTTGCTGTCACCCTGACCTTCGGTCTTGCAGCCAATCTGTTCACGGCTGTCTACGTCTCGCGTGTGATCTTCGAGGCGCACCTGAACAAGCTCAAGCCCGGCGAGATGGTATCGATTTAAGCGCGGCCCGCGCGTTCGGGCCGGCGCAGCACAACTTCAAAGCAGGAGCCAGGCGGGCTTCAGCTGTAGGAAGGCAGAGAATCACGTGGAACTGTTTCGCAATGTAAATATCGACTGGCTGGGGAAGAAGTGGTACTTCCTCGGCTTCTCCCTGATCTTCAGCGTCGCCGGTCTCATCTCGATGGCTACGCACTTTGCGCACACCGGCTATCCGGTGCCAATGGGTGTGGACTTCCGCGGTGGCACGCAGCTGCGCATCCAGTTCCAGCAGGCTCCGGACTCGAACGAGATCCGCAAGGCCCTGGACGCAGCCGGAATCCGCGATGCTCGCATCCAGGCCATCAAGAACGTGAACCAGGCCTCGAGCAACGAAGTGCTGATCAGCCTTCCTGAAGAGACCAATGAGTCGACGCTCGACACCGGTCGCGAGAAGCTCGAAGGCGCGCTGAAGGAGCACTACGCTAACCCGTTTGCAGTCCGCAATGTGCAGATTGTCGGACCCACGGTCGGCAAGCAGCTTGAGAAGCAGGCCACGCTGGCCACGCTCTACTCCATGGTGGGCATGCTGATCTATCTCTGGTTCCGTTTCCAGCTTATCTACGGCGTAGCCGCCGTGGTGGCCTGCTTCCACGACACGCTGATCACGGTGGGCGCCTTTGCGCTGACGAATCAGGAGATCAGCCTGACCGTGATCGCCGCCATCCTCACGCTGGTAGGCTATTCGATGAACGACACTATCGTCGTCTTCGACCGTATCCGCGAGAATCTGCGCATGAGTCGCCGCGAAGGTCTGGCCGACGTGGTGAATCGCAGCATCAACCAGACGCTGAGCAGAACCGTGTTGACTTCCGGCCTGACGTTCCTTACCGTGTTGTCCTTGTTCGTCTTCGGCGGCGAGGTGTTGAAAGGCTTTTCCTTCGCGCTGGTTGTAGGTATTCTGATCGGCACGTATTCTTCGATCGCTGTTGCGGCTCCGATGCTGGTGGCGTGGCAGCAGTGGCGTTCCGGGGACGGTTCTGCGGCAGCACTTCCCGCCGCAAAGCGCACCCGGAGCTAAGCGTGGATGCAGCGTTTGCACCATCTTAGCGGCACGTTTTGCAACCGTTGAGCAGTTCTGATATAGGTGAAGCACACCACAGTGGTACAGTTTAGGCGCCCGGGAACATTTCGCATTTCGCTGGTGTCTAAATTGAGGTAACCAAACCCGATTCGAGGCTGGCCATGTTTGAAGATTCCACATTTGAATCCGGAGGAAGGATCAAGAGCAAGAGCAAGTATTGGATGATGGTCACTTTCATCACCAACGGCTCGATTCTGCTTCTGCTGATCCTGATCCCGCTGATCTATCCTGAGGCGCTGCCCAAGGCTGCCATGCAGAC
>DATMUN010000324.1:0-9793 GCA_035563895.1 Occallatibacter sp.
GTCTTCTTCTGCTGCGCCTCCAGCACGCCATCCTGCCAGCGCCGCGTCTCTGCCGGCCACGTTGCCGTGTGCTGCCAGTGCAGCAGCATTATGTCGAAGTATTCCGTCTGCGAGATGCGCCGCATCTCGTCGAAGCGCCGATGCGGATCGGCGCCCATATCCGTCGTCACCTTGTTCATCAGCACGTAACTGTCGCGCGAAAAGGGCTTCAGCGCTTCGCCCAGCATCCCCGGCGTCTCGTAGGACTCCGACGTCTCGAAGAAGCGAATGCCGCGCTCATAGGCGTAGGCAATCAGCCGTGAGAACTCCTTCTGCCCCAGTGCAGCCTGCACGGCGCCATTGTTGGTGCCAGTGCCAAAAGCCAGCCGCGTCACACGGATGCCGGATTTGCCCAGCGTGACCGTCTCCGTGGCGGAATGTGCTGACGCATGCAAGGGAAGGCTTACGGCAACCGCACCGGCAGCAACGCCAGTGCGCAGGAATTCGCGACGAGTGGTTGGGCTCATGAATGAACCTCCGCGGCCGAAGGGGTGGCCGGATGGCGCAATCGTAGCACGATTCCCGAGCGCGCTCTACCAGCTATGCAGCCACACATCGTCGCGGCCGATCCGCACCGGTGCGCGAAACAGCTCGCTCAGCCGCTCCTCGGTCAGCAGTTCCTCTCGCGGCCCGTCGCCCACAATCCGCCCATCGCGCATCAGAATTACTCTGCGAATCTCGGGCAATATGTCTCCAAGGTGATGCGTCACCAGCACCAACCCCGTGCCTTCCTGTGCAAGCCCGCGCAGCGTCTCGCGCAGCTCCCGCTGCGCAGCCAAATCCAGTGCGTTTGAAGGCTCATCCAGCAGGAGTTGTCGTGGCCTGTGCACCAGGGCCCGTGCAATTAAGATGCGCCGCTTCTCGCCAGCCGACATCTCGCCCACCAGTTGCGTCGCCAACCGCGTGGCATCAATACGATCCAGCGCCTCCGCCGCACGCTCGCGCATCTCGTCCGTCACATGCAGATTCGGCCACAGCGTCGAAGCCGAAAAGAACCCTGCAATCACCGCATCCAGGCCCGTCGTTACAGCCGTGCGTTCGCCGGGCAGGTCCATGCCCACCACGCCGAAGTGTTTGCGCAACTGCGTCAGGTCCCAGCGATCGCGGCCAAAAATTTTCACTTGCATCCCCGGCTGCACAATCGGATAGATCTGGCACGTAATCGTAAGAATCAGCGTCGACTTGCCGCAGCCGTTCGGTCCCAGAATCGCCACATGCTCGCCAGCTCGAACCGACAGGTTCACATCGTGCAGCACCACGCGGTCACCGCGAGCCACATTCACATTGCTGAGTGAAAGAAACTCTGAATCGAAGGAGGGGGGAAGATTTTCAGCAAGATTGTTAGCCATTGAGTTCGCTCTTACATTCAATCTAAACGACAGCGCATGCACCATTAGTCGCACACCGCAGCCCAGACACGTTACTCTGATGAGAGTTCACGCACGGAAGGAATAATGAGCGAAGTTTCTACTTTTTTAATACCCCAGGGGTTCCGTTTCGGTGCCGCCAGGGCTGGCCTCAAGCAGAGCGGCCGCACTGACTTTGCCCTGATCGTGGCCGATCAGCCGGCCAGTGCCGCAGCCATGTTTACGGCCAATCGCGTCACCGCAGCACCGCTTCACATCGACAAACAGCACCTCACAGCCACAGGCGGACGCGTGCGTGTCGTCGCCATCAACGCCGGTAACGCCAACTGCGCCGCAGGCCAGGCCGGCCTCAACGCCGCCAATGCCGTTTGCGCCGCCGCTGCCAGCACCTTCGCCTGCACGCCGGAAGAGGTCTTCCCTTCCTCCACCGGCATCATCGGCGTCCCTCTCCCGGCAGAGAAAATCATCGCAATACTTCCCGATCTCGCAGACAAGATCGGCGCCGAGAGCGACCACTTCCAACAAGTCGCCCAGGCTATTCTTACCACCGACCTCGTTGAGAAGACCGCCTTCGCCCGCTTCGAGATTGGAGGCCGCGAAGTGCGCATCGCAGCCACCTGCAAAGGCTCCGGCATGATTCACCCGCAGCTCGTGCCGCATGCCACAATGCTCGTCTACATCCTCACCGACGCAGCTATCGCACCAGCCGCACTCAACAGCTACCTTCAAGCAGCGGTCGAAACCAGCTTCAATCGCATCTCTGTCGACGGCGATACCTCCACCAACGACACCGTTCTGCTACTGGCCTCCGGCGCCAGCAACGTAACCATCGACGCCGGCAATCTTGAGTTCACTTCCGCACTCGGCCAGGTCTGCATCTCCCTTGCGCGCCAGGTTGTTGCCGACGGCGAAGGCGTCACGCACGTCGTTGGCCTCCACATTGAAGGTGCTGCATCCGACGCTGATGCCCTTCGCATTGCCAAAGCCATCGCGCATTCGCCGCTCGTCAAGACAGCCTGGGCCGGCAACGATCCCAACTGGGGACGCCTCGTCGCCGCCATCGGCTACTCCGGCGCGGCCATCGACCCTGACCGCATCGACATCTGGTTCGGCGATCTGCCGATTTGCAAAAACGGCGGGCGCGCTTCCGAATTTGACGAGAGCGCGGCGCACGCCTACATCAAGCAGCCGGAGTTCTCCATTCGTATTCTGCTTCATCAAGGCGACGGCAGTTGCACCTTCTGGACCACCGACCTGACGCACGAGTACGTACACATCAACGCCGACTACTCTACCTAAACAAGGAACGCTCGATTGATCTCGCCGGAAAAGCTGATAACGCTGTACACGTTGATGGTGAAGTGTCGTATGACTGCGGAAGCCGCCGGCCTGCAGCGGAAGCAGCACCTGTGCGGCGAAGCTGCCTATGCAGCCGCTGCGGCTGATCTTGAGCGCAAAGACACCTTACACGCCGACTCTAGTCATGCACTCGCATCGCTGGTTCGCGGTGCCACCGTTCAACGCACTATCGCCGCACTTTCGCGCGCGAATCGCACGCGCAAGAGTGCCGCTGATCAGTTGGCCGCTGCGTGCGTTTCAGCCAAGAAGCACAAAGCCGCCGGAAAGAACTCCGTTGCCATGGTGTTTGCCGGCGACGCTGGCGCGCCTGTATCCGCGTGGAAGAAATCACTGGATCAGGCAGCCCGCCGTTCTCTTCCGGTAGTGTTCATCTCGCTGCGCACTGCGGGAGAAGCCCCTGCTTTTCTCGGCTCCAGCGCAATCCCCGCAGAAGGCATGGCCTTCGGCGTACCGGTCATCACGGTCGACGGCAACGACGCAGTCGCAGTCTACCGTGTTGCCTACGAGGCCCTCACCCGCGCGCGCCAGTTGTCCAACCCCACACTCATCGACTGCATCTGTCTTAAGGAAGATGGCCTGGCCGTCATGGAGTCCTTCCTGCACGCACGTAACCTGATCACGCCAGCGCAGAAGCGCTCCATTCGTACCCGTCTCCGCAAAGAGGTCAATGCGGCTTCCGGTTCAACTCGCGAGACGTCCAAAGAGAGACAATAGTTCCATTGCTCATCAGTACCTTTGATTGCCTTGGCTGAATCTTCTGAATGGTAGAGTGATTGCATATGAAGCCAAGCTTCGGTGTGGCTATGCGTCCAGTAAGGCATCTCGCACTGGCCGTTGCCATCCTTCCCCTCATCGCGGCGTCTGGAGCAAGAGCGCAAACCCGGCCCAACCCGGGCCGCCCTGCTCTTCCTTGTGAGCCTTCCCGGCTTGGTTCTCCATACATTCCAGTCGACAGCTGGGTCTACCCGGCCATGTTTCGCCTCTACTCTCTGGGCTTTGTAGACACCATGTATCTCGGCATGCGCCCGTGGACGCGCGCCAGCGTGAGCAACATGGTGGATGAAGCAGGCGCAAGCATCGACGATGCCGATCCCGGCCCGGCCACGGACGAAGCCGAAGCCATCTACGAGTCGCTTCTCCGCGAGCTGCACCCCGATATCGAGGGCCCCTGCCTTAATGCGCAGGGCAATACGCGCATCGACACCGTCTACACCGTCGCACGCGGCATCAGCGGCACACCGCTTCGCGACAGCTTCCATCTCGGCTCAACCATCATCAACGACTACGGCCGCCCCTACGAAAACGGCTTCAACAACTACACCGGCGCCAGCGGATCCATCAGCGCAGGCCGCTTCCTGCTTTATGCACGCGGCGAGTTTCAGGCTGCCCCTTCTGCCGCCGGCTACAGCACGGCGCTTTCGCAGGCTCTCACCAACATCGACCGCATTCCATTTACTAACCCCGCCACCGGCCTGCCCTACTATCAATCCACTATTCCGCTCGGACCGCTAGACTCCATCACCCACGGCCGCTGGCTTGAGGCCTACGTTGGTGCGCAAGTCTGGAATCACATGATCTCTCTCGGCAAGCAGGACGAGTGGCTCGGGCCCGGTCTCGGCGGTGGCATGGCCTACTCCAACAACGCTGAAAACATGTATTCGTTCCGCATCAACCGTACCGAGCCACTCCACGTTCCTGGCCTGTCCTACGTCACCGGCCCATTCCGCTACGAGTTCATGGTCGGCGTGACGCAAGGTCATGCCAAGGTGACCAATCCGCTTTATCCGGGTGCAGGCCAGCCCAATGTCCTCAGCGCTGGCAACCCTTGGTTTCACCTGGAAAAAATCAGCTTCCGGCCAACTGAGAATCTCGAGTTCGGATTCGAGCGCAGCGTCCTGTGGGGTGGTAGAGGGCACTCGCCCGTCACGCTCCACACCTTCCTGAAAAGTTTCTTCAGCCTAGCTTCACCTAGCAGCGCCACCAAACTTGGACCGGGCGATCCCGGTGCCCGCTTCGGTGCCTTCGACTTCTCCTATCGTCTGCCCTACTTGCGCCACTGGCTCACGCTCTACACCGACGCCGAGGTGCACGACGATATCTCGCCCATCGACGCGCCGCGCCGCGCTTCATGGCGGCCGGGAATCTACCTCTCCCACGTGCCTGGCGTGCCTGCGCTCGACCTCCGCTTCGAGGCTGTCACCACCGATCCACCCGTCTCCACAAGCAGCGGGGGCCGGTTCATGTATTGGGAGTCTATCGAGCGCCAGGGATACACCAACCAGGGCAGCATGATCGGCGACTGGATTGGGCGCGAAGGCAAAGGCGGGCAGGCGTGGATCACCTATCACCTGAGCGGCAACGAATGGGTACAACTCCATGCGCGCAACCAGAAAGTCGCCAAGGATTTCGTCCCCGGTGGCACCACGCTCAACGATTTCGGAGTTCAGGTAGTAAAGCGCGTCGGCCACACCTTCGAGATCAATGCCGACTTCACAGCCGAACGCTGGAAGGCGCCTATCTATCCCAGTGGCACACCCACTTATCCGGCTCCACAGCACAGCGTCACATCAACCACGGTTCAGCTCACGTGGTTCCCGCAACGAAAGGTGAGTTTTTAAGGGTTGTTCCCTGGTTCTGAGCAACTTACTCAATCTGTGCGAGCACTTAGATCAGGCGAGGCGCTGTTCCGGCATGTGAAGCGGATGGATGTGAAATTTCTCTGGCTCCAGCAGAGGAACAACCTTCCTCGAACCGCATGTATTGCAGCCCCAGTGCCCAGATGCGAAATGCCATAACAGATACAGGACACCCGGCACCACAAAAAAGAAGAGCAGCAGAACTCCCAGGTGAGGATTGCCGCTACGGACATAGGTCTTCAAGCCCACCGACTGGCACTTTGTGCAACAAACCGCCTGGTACATAGCTCTCTCCTGACCATCGAAGTATAGGGCGATGTACGCAAAGGGTTACTGCCACTTTCAGGTTAGGCCGAAGTTACTTTCGGATGGCCGCGTGTTTTAATCCAGATTCAATCTCACAGATTGCGTGCTTGGGCGAACGCCGCCTCGGACGCCGCAATCCCCTTGCTTGCACGGAGCTTTACTACCGCGCCCGTGGATGAGTACGGTCGTAAACCTGTGTCAGTTGAGTCGATGTCAACTGCGTGTAGCGTTGCGTTGTAGACAGCCGCTCGTGCCCGAGCAGTTCCTGGATCGCGCGAAGGTCTGCGCCCTCTTCCAGAAGATGCGTCCCAAATGCGTGCCTTAGCGTATGCGGATGCACATCGGATGAGAGACCGCGCAATATCGCCACCCTCTTCACAATCCGACCTACGCTGCGTGTCGTGAGTCGCGCACTTCCTCCTGGCTTCGTCAGCCCGCGCATCCTCAGGTTCAAAAACAGGGCCGGCGTCGCTACAGCACCTTCCACGGCAGCCAGGCGCGCGGCACGCTCTTCGAGATAGCCGCGTAGCGCTTCCGCCGCCGCATCCCCAATCGGCACGTACCGCTGCTTCTGCCCTTTTCCGCGCACCAGGATCGCTTCGTTGGCCCAGTGAATGTCGTCCAGGTTGAGTGCTGTGAGCTCGGCATTTCGCATGCCGCATCCATACAGCAGTTCCAGAATTGCGCGATCGCGCGCCGGCCAGCTTGCAGCCTCGTCGTCTACGGTGTCCATCGCACGGTTCAGTTGCTCAATACTCGGCACACGCGGCAGATGCTTTGGCAATCGCGGCGTAGATACGAGCGATGCAATGTTCTGTTCCACGCGCCCCGTTCGCGCCAGCCACTTGAACCACGACCGCACCGCCGCCAGCGCCCGCGCAGCCGACGACTTTGCCAAACCGCGCGAATACAGCGTCCCCAGATAAGCACGGATATGCGTGTGCTCGATCCGATCCACTGCCACCTCAGGACCATGCAACTCCGAGATGTATGCTGCAAATGCCAGCAATTCGCGCTCGTAAGCCCGCAGAGTATGCGCAGAGGCTCCGCGCTCGCCTGTGAGTACGCGCAGATACTCTGCCACTAACTCCGCAAGCCCCTCCACGGCAGAGCTCATGCACTCTCCTTGCGCAGGTTGTGTGGCACATCATCCCGGTCATCTGGCCCCGCATTCGCAGCACGCGACAGCGCACGCGGATGGTGCGCACGATGCACGGCCTTCAATCGCCCCAGTGCAACATGCGTATACACCTGCGTAGTCGAAATATCCGCATGCCCCAGCAGCATCTGCACACTCCGCAGATCAGCGCCGTGCTCCACCATGTGCGTTGCGTAGCTGTGGCGCAGCATGTGCGGACTTGCCTCGCCGTTCGCCGACTTCACCAGGTGCCAAACCCACTGCCGCGTCAGGGGCATTCCGCGCAGCGAGAGAAAAACACACGTACCATCACTCCGAACTCCGGCTTTGCGCTTCGTTCCTATGCGCGCCAGGTGCGGCCGTCCCTCGCGCATGTAAGTTTCCAGCGCTTCAATCGCTGCATGTCCCAGCGGAACGATGCGTTCCTTGTCGCCCTTACCCCGCACCTGTACGCGGCCAGTCTCAAGCGCTAGATCGCTCGTCGCCAGCGATGTCACCTCAGAAGCGCGGAGCCCCCCACCATACAGCAATTCGAGAATCGCGCGATCACGCAATGTCGTTGCCCGCGCCTGCGGATGCTGAGCAGCCATCGCCGCCCGCTCAAGCATCTCCGTAACTTCCGGCTCTGCCAGCGACTTCGGCAGAACCTTCCACGCCTTGGGCGACTCTATATTTACCGTGGGATCGTGATGAATGCGCTTGTCCAGCAGCAGCCACTTGTAGAAACCGCGCAAGCAGCTCAGCTTCCGCGCCGCAGAGCGCGAATCCACTCCGTGCGCACGCAGATGCTCGAGAAACCCGCTAATGTCATTCTGCCGTGCGGTCATCAGCGCGCCATCGTGCTCTTCCAGATACTCCGCGAAGGTCTTCAGGTCGCTGTCATACGCCTCGCACGTGAGTGGCCTCAACCCCTTCTCCACACGCAGATACAGCTGATAGTCCTTCAACAGAGCGAGATTGCCCGGCGCGTCCACAGCTTGATTATCCGCGCCATCAGCATCGCACTACTGAACTACCTGAACGCGTCGAACCACGCTCGTCAAGGAATCAGAACGTGCAACACAATGGATTGTTGCCGCTCGTATCATCTACCGGGCAAGTAGCTTCGCAACACGCATTTCAAGAGTGATCAGGTCCGTTTCACCCTCGACACGTTCCACTACGGAGCCATCGCGCGCAATCAGAAATGTGACAGGCAAGCCGAGGATACCCCCGTAAAGTGTGCCCAGCGCGTCGTCGCCCATCACAACCGGATAGCCCGGCCTGATCTTACGCACCAGCGCATACGGCGCAGCCGGTGCATCGTCCATTGAGACAGCAATCACCTGCAAGCCCTGCGCTCCGTACTTTCGCTGCCACTTTGCAAAGTGCGGCAGTTCCGCCTGGCACGGTGCGCACCATGTCGCCCAAAAATTCAGCAGCACCACGCGCCCGCGGTAGTCGCCCAGTCTGACCGTTTTCCCATCCAGCGCTACACGCGAGAAGTTGGGCGCGGGCTTGCCTGTAACACCTTGCTGGGCACGAACACCAAACGTACAAGCCACCACGACCGCGATGGCCGCGACTTTACTCGCCCTTCTCCACGGCATATCCCTTGCCAACCCAGTCCGCTCCAAAGTTGTTCCCAATGTAAAGCACCTTCACATTTGTAAAGCCCATGTGCATCAGGTGCGCGTAAGCCGGCCCGACATTCGGGCAGCGATTCCACGGGCAGCAGCCGCAATAGATCACGATCATCGTGTTCTTCTGCAAATTCACCACGCGCATGTGCAGCAGATGCTGCCCTTCCGCATCCGATCCCGGGCCCGCGTACAGCGCACCCGGAATATGCGCCTGCGTAAACATCACATGCGAACCGACCTGAAGAATCACAGGCTTCTCGCCGCCGGACTTGAGCAACTGGTTCAGCGTGTCGATCTGGATTGTCTTTTCCTGTGGAATGGTGAGCGCGCTCACAGCCCCCGACTCAGGCTGTCCAAACTGAGCATTAGCAGACTGTCCTGCAATCAACGCTAGAAACGCACAAGCACAAATAAACAACCGAATGGATGGCACTGTCTTTCTCTCCGCATTGCAAGAATCTCAATCATTCTAGTGCGTCGAACGCCGGCAAAGCCGTGACAGCACTCCGTTCATCACCCCTTCATCAAATGCGTGAAAAGTTACTTCCATGTTGTGCAACCAGATTCTGCTCTCCCTAGCCGCGTGCAAAGACAAGCGCGATGAAAGAGAATAGAGTAGGTTGATTTTTCGTTGAATTGAGGAACGTGTGACTTCGACACAGGTACAACTCACCAAGTGGACCGCCGGGCAGTTCGAACAGCTCGTGCTCGATGCCAGGCCGCGCGTAGCAGTGTTCGATTGTGATGGAACGATCTGGAGTGGCGACTCCGGCAAAGGCTTCATGGACTGGTCCCTCGAACAGGGTCTCGTCTCCCGCTCGACATGCGACTGGATTGACACCCGCTATCGCGCCTATCTCGCAGGCGATGTAAGCGAGCTCGCCATCTGCGGCGAAATGGTACAGATCTACGAGGGCCTGCGTGAGAACGAGCTTGAAACCGCAGCGGCTCGCTACGTGGAGCAGTTCGTCCACGCGCGTATCTTTCCTGAGATTGAGCACCTCCTGAATTCGCTTCGCGCTGCCGGAGTCGAGCTCTGGGCCGTAAGCTCCACCAACAAGTGGGTCATCGCCGCAGGTGTGGCACGGTTCGGAATCCCCGCGGAGCGCATTCTTGCCGCGGAGGTGGCCGTGACCGATGGCACCATCACCAGCCAGATCGTCGATGTTCCCACTGACGAAGGTAAAGCCGAGGCGCTGAAGCGTGTTGGCTTTTTGCAGCCCGATGCAGTCTTCGGAAACTCCATTCATGATCTGGCCATGCTGGAGATCGCACGCCACCCCTATCCGGTGAACCCGTCGCCCGCGCTGCTTGAGGCGGCTGCCC